>SCRB01001027.1 GCA_004299545.1 Rhizobiaceae bacterium | reverse complement strand
GCTCTTCCGATCTATCCAGCCGCGGAACACATTACCGACCCGGATCATCATGACGCTTATCGATGCCGCGCATGAAGAGTGAGACGCGATGCGCTGCGCGATCTACACCCGCAAATCGGTCGATGAGGGCTTGGATGCGGCCTTTACAACCCTCGACAACCAACGCGAATACTGTTCCGCCTATATTGCGAGTCAGGCCGGCGAAGGCTGGACCGAACTTCCGCAACATTACGATGATGGCGGCTGGTCAGGCGGCAATCTCAAGCGCCCTGCCCTGACGCAGCTTCGCGCAGACATCGAGGCCGGGATGCTCGACATCGTGGTCGTCTACAAGATCGACCGGCTATCCCGATCGCTCCGAGACTTCGCCAACCTGGTCGCCGAATTCGAGGCGCGCAAGGTAACGTTTGTTTCTGTTACCCAATCTTTCGACACGAGCACATCAATGGGGCGACTGACGCTCAACGTGCTGCTTTCCTTCGCCCAGTTCGAGCGGGAACTGACCGGAGAGCGTCTCAAGGACTGGTTCGCGGGCGCTCGCGGACGCGGATTGTGGACGCGCCAGAGACCTTTTGGCTATGCCAAACGGGAGGGAAGCCATGAGTTGATACCTCACCCGACGGAAGCAGAGATCGTACGCTACATTTTTGAACGCTATCCGAAACTCGGATCGGTGCGCCAAATGGCGCGCGAACTGAACGCCGCGGGATACCTCAACAGTCGCGGACGGCCGATAGCGGAAGGCGTGGTCAAATGGATCCTGCACAACCGCGTTTATCTGGGCGAAATGCCTCATCGCGGTAATTTTTTGCCCGGCATCCACGAGCCGATTGTCGACGCGATCACGTGGCGCCGCGCGCATCGAGCAATGGACAATTCCAGGACAACGGCGCGAGCCAGGCGCCGAGAGCCGGTATTTGCAATACTCAAGGGTCTCCTCTTCGGACCAGGCGGATATGCGATGATCCATTATTTCGCGCGAGGCCGAAATGGACAAATCTATCGCTACTACATCGCTCGGCCGCAGCGGCAGACCGGTCAGCGTTGCCCGTTAGGCCGGCTCCGTGCGGCAGAGGTGGAGCGGGCCGTTGTGGCGCTCGTCGTCGGCCTGACCGGCTACCGATCGGAAAACAGATACGGATTGACGGATCAAGCGATGGCGGGTCTCATACGCCGCGTGGTCGCTCGCATCGATATGACCAAATCGCAAATGCTGGTCACACTCGCGACAGGGGCAACGATCGTCGCCGAGGTTCCTGGGATTATGGCACCTTCTCCGCGTGGATTGGCTGCCCAAGAGATGTGGCGGCGGAAAGCCGAAGCCTTGTCAGATTCCCGAGCGTGAAAGCCCCGCCACCGTTCGGCCGCGACTGCTGGTCTTTTCGACCTGCCTCACATATATACAGTTCAGTCGACCCGTTGATTTTGGCCCGGAATGACCGAAACCCCCAAGCGCATCGACAATCTTTCACGGTTTTATCTCGGCACCCCCGATGAACGTCGGGCATTGACGCGCTTGATCAGCGGTTGCTTCCTCGTCCTCCTGACGATGGCACTCGTAGCGGCATTCCCACCGCCTCAGCCGGTCCTGTCAGGAACTGCAAGCATAGAGACAAATTCGCCGATATCTCCGGCGATCGTCCGTGCGGCACACGCGCAGAATTCGCTCGAACCTAACTGGCAGGCGCGAAAACCATCCCGATCTGCCGCTAATGTCGGTTCCGGGCCCGAGCTTCTAGCCCCATCGATCACCGTTATCGATGCCGGCCGCGTTGGCACAATTCGAACTGCTGTCCTGCACAAAGTTTCGACAGATTTCCCAAATTGGCACTTCGACGCGCGGGCCCCTCCGCCCGTGGACGCGGCGGGAGCCGCCTGAGCCTTTCCACAATACAATCAATGCACTTCCTCCAGCCAGGATGGTCGCCAGCCGACCAGTCCATGAGCTGCGAGCAGTTATGCGAAGGAACCGTTTATGAGCGAGAAAAAGTTTCAGCAGTCGGTTTTCCAGTCGGCATGGGTAGGCAATCTGGTTTTGGTAGCATGCGTTGCCCTGGCCATCGGGATCGTCCTCTATTTCAGATAAGATGGCGACGCCACATCGTCAGTGAGTACAAAAAAGGGCCCGCTGCCGGAAACCGGCAGCGGGCTTGGAACAGTCAGGGTGCGATAACGTTTGAGGCCGGCAGCCAGCTCCGCTCATCTTCATCTTTTACCGATGCCCGACTATCGCTTATCGTGAGATGACCGATTGTTCCCCGTCAGCACCTATGGCCCAGATTTGAGGTTGTGATTTAAGGAGGATTTGGGTCTCGTCGTAGTGACGAAGGAACGAAGATGAGACCCAAATCCTCCAATGCAAAGAAGCCTG
>SCRB01001026.1 GCA_004299545.1 Rhizobiaceae bacterium | reverse complement strand
GGCGAAAAGCGTCGCCGCCGTCGCCCAGATCTCGGTCGCCCCGCCGTAACCGTCCGGCGTCGTGGCGGCGCTTTCGAGCACCAGTTCGTGACGCAGCGCGCCCGGGTCGATGACGAGCGCCCGCATCAGAGCCTCGCCAGCCTGTAGCCCGCAACCAGGCGCTCGAAATCGGCGGGAAAAGAGACCGGCTGGTCGGCGGCGCCATAGTCGGCACGGAATTCGTACCAATGGGCGACAAGCAGCAGGATCGCCCGCTTCAGCCGGTCGGGCACGACATCGGCGGTGTCGCCGAAGCCGGCGGTGAAATCGACTTCGAGCCCGTTCATGACGCGCAGGGCGCCGGGCGAAGCCCCGAGAAGAAGCCGGGCGGGGTGGGCATCCGCATCGACCTGATAAGTCGACGGGTCGATGACGGATGCCGCGCCGCTATCGTCATAGGTCGTGACGGACAAGATCTGGCCGACCGGATTGCGCAGAAGCGCGATGCGACCGCCGCGCGGCCAGCAATCCCTGGTCAGCCGCCAGCTCTGGGTGATGAGCGCCAAGCCTGTCTGCGCTTCCACTTCGTCGCGCGCGGCACGGATCAGGCCCGCGATCAGATCGTCCTCGCTGTCATGCGTGACACGCAGGTGCGTTTTGGCGTCGTCCAGGCTGACCGGCTCGACGGTCGGCGCGACGGTGCGAAAGAGAGTCATGAAAGGCCTCTAAGAAATTGAAAAGAAACGGCCCCGGCGGGAGGAGAACCAGGGCCGTATCGGCGAGTGTCGGCGGGTGGAAAGGGGTCGTTCGCCCGCCATGGGACCCTGGGGTTCTATTCCACGCCGAATTTCAGGAGCTTGATCGCGTCGAAATCCTGCACCCCGCCGCCGACGCGCTTGGTGGTGTAGAAGAGGACGTAGGGCTTGGCGGAATAGGGATCGCGCAGCACCCTGACGCCGCTCCGGTCCACCACGAGGTAGCCGCGCGAGAAATCGCCGAAGGCAAGCGGCGTGGCATCGGCGGCAATGTCGGGCATGTCTTCCGCCTCGACCACCGGGAAGCCCATCAGCATCGCGCGGCTGCCGGGCGCTGCCGGCGGCTGCCACAGATAATTGCCGTCCGCGTCCTTCATCTTGCGGATCGCCGCTTGTGTCTTGCGGTTCATCACCCATGACGCGTTTTGCCGATAGCCGGCCTTCAGTGCGTAGACCGTATCGATCAGGATGTCGGAGGGATTGCTCGCCGGCCACGCCGCGGAAACGCCGGTGGCGATATAGCCGATCTTGTCCCAGGCCCAATCCGCCTCGGCAACCGTCGTGTAGGACAAGAAGCCTTTCGGCTTGTTGGTGCCGTCGCCAGACACGAACGCCGTTCCCTCCTGCTCGGCAAAGGCCGTCTCGACTTCCGCCCCGATCCACTGGTCGATATTAACGATACTATCTTCCAGAAGTGCTGCCGTCGCCGCCGGCATGGCGTAAAGCTCGGCGGTTGGAAACGACAATTCGTCGAGCGTCGGGCTGTTGGTCTGCGGCCGCGCGGCCGTTTCCGCCACCCAGCCGACCGCGGGGCCGGAGATGGCGAAAGGCTTTTTCAGCACCGCGCCCGAAACCTTGATGACCGATGCGACGGAGCGGATCGGCGAGATCGTGGCAAGCCGCTCGCCGATCGCGGCTTCGGTCTCGTCAGGCACCAGATAGCCACCGTCCTGGCCGGAGCCATAAGACATCGCCTTGGTATCTAGCGAACGCAGCAAGCGGTCGTCGCCGGTGCGGACATAAGCATCGAAAGCCTGCTTGTGCTCGCTGGGCAAAGGCTGGAAGCCGCTTTCGCGGCCAAGCGCGGGCCGCGCCTTGCGCACCAGCAATCCGTCCAATGCGCGCTTTTGCTCATCGAGCACGCGGGAGATCCGGTCGACTTTCTCGGTCGTCACGACATCGGCTCCGAGCCGATCCTCGATCTGGCCCAACCGCTCATCGTTGGCGCTCTTGAAGGCCTCGAAGGAGGTCATGAATTCGCCAAAGGCGCCAGAAATTTCGGCCATGCCGGCGGCTGACTTCGTTTCCGGCAGGCCGGGCGTTTCTCTTGTCGTCATTTAGCTTTTCCTTTCGTTGATCATTCGGGTGGCATTGCGGATGGCGCGAGCAAGCTTGAGGCGCGCGCAGCGGTCCCCGTCAGCGGCAAAACGCCAACCCTTGACGCGTTCGACCCGCGCACCGGGGAGCATCGGAAAGGTGACGATCGAGATTTCCCACAGATCCGCCTCGACGATGTGACGGATTCCGCTGTGCTGGTCAGTGCGGGCGCGGCTCGCCCGGAAGCCGATGGAAAGCCCGTCCAGCGCGCCATGGCGCATCAGGTTGAGCACGTCACGGGCGCGCTCCACGCCTGTTGCCAGCTGTCCACTCACGAAGAGGCCCTTGCCGTCCTCTTCTATCTCCGTCCATGTACCGATCGGCTCGTTCGGGTCGTGCTGATAGAGCATACGGATGCCGGCCGCCCCGCGCGCCTTGAGCGATTTGGCAAAAGCGCCGCGCTCGACCACATCCTTGGCAAGATCGATGACGCCAAAGAGGCTGGCATAGCCGGTGAAGGAGCCATCCGGCGCGACGTCGTCCAGCCGCAGATCGACGAATTTCCGCTCGCCCCGCCGCGTCGTCGTTTCACAAATCATCGATCGTCCTTTCCGCATCCCGCAAGGCGCGCTCGCCCGGCGACCGCCGACGGGTCAGGAGCCGCATCAGAAAGCCAAGCGCCCACCAGGCCGACAGGCTCGCGGCCGCCGAACCCATCAGCGCCAGCTCGCCTGCGCCCAGCCTGTCCTCTATGCCGAGTTCGACTGCGACCTTGAGGCCGACCGTGCCGCCGAAAACGAGGCCGCTGACCAGACCGACCGCGAATCTCGCCGCCGCCTCGCGGCGACCCTTCGGCAAAATGTAGACGAGCGAGATCGCGGAGCCTGCGATCGCACCCGTCCCCTTCACCGCCCACAAAAAGGCGGCGCCGGATATGCTGGACATTTCGAAAAACCCTTCCGGATGAGTGGCCGGATCAGTGGCAGGATCAGGTGATTGTCAGGCTGTTTTCACCGCTCTTTGAGCGGCGGATAGCCGACCGCCTCGCGCTTCTCGTCCTCCGTCAGGAAATCGGCGGCACCGATTCGGGCCCAGAGCGCATCCTGTTCGCCTGAGAGCCCTGCCACCTGGTCGGCGTCGTACCAGAGCCTCAGATCCTCGCCGTAAAGAGCGGAAAACCACGCGGAAAGCTCCTTGGCGATGCGCGAGACGAGCGGGATAACAGTGTGGCGGTAGAAGGAGCGGTTCGCCTCCTGATAGTTGGAATAGGTATTGTCGCCCGGAATGCCGAGCAGCATGGGCGGCACGCCGAGCGCTAGAGCGATGTCACGCGCGGCGGCGTTCTTGGCTTCGACGAAGTCCATGTCCTTCGGCGTCAGCCCCATCGCCTTCCAGTCGAGCCCGCCTTCAAGCAGCAGCGGCCGGCCGGCGCGGCGGGCACCGGAATACCCCTCCTCCAGTTCCGTTTTCAGGCGTTCATATTGTTCATCGGTCAGGTTGCCACCCTCCTTCGGCGCATAGACTAGCGCGCCGGACGGCCTTGCCGAATTGTCAAGCAGCGCCTTGTTCCAGCGGCCGGCCGCGTTCTGGATATCGAGCGCGGCAAGCGCGGCTTCGAGCGGCGGAAAGCCGTAGTGATCGTCGAGCGGATGGAAAAGCGAAAGCTGCAGCGCCCCGCCCTCCGACCCGTTGAAGAGCGGTACCGTGCGGCTCACCGCTGTCTGGCTGTATTTTAACGCCACCGGCCAG
>SCRB01001025.1 GCA_004299545.1 Rhizobiaceae bacterium | reverse complement strand
AGCCCCGGCGTGGAAACGAGGCGGCGCGAATACCACCACGCGAACAGGATGCCGACGACATAGCCGAGGCCGTACCAGTGGATGGCGAGCGGCCCTACCTGAACGATGATGGGATTGATGTCGGGGAAGGGGATTACCGCCGGCAGCGCGATGAGGGAATGGATCAAGGTCAGGTCCGTGGCGGTCAGGAACGAAGCGCCGCGAAAATGCGTGACCTCTGCGGCAAGGTCAAGGCAAAGACGACGAGTCGAAGAGAGAGGCGCGAGTCGGTGGCCAGCGGGCTATTCCCGTCACACTCCCTTGCATTTGGCGATATGCTCCCCTACGTCCTTTCAACGATCCCGGAGAAAGCGCCATGAGCAACGGACCGAACCGCATCCTCGATGAATTCGCCAGGCTGATGACGGATGCCGCCGGAGCCGCGCAGGGCGTCAGGCGCGAGATGGAAACGATTTTCCGCACGCAGGCGGAACGAATCCTGAACTCGATGGATGTGGTGCAGCGCGAAGAGTTCGAGGCGATGCGCGACATGGCTGCCAAGGCGCGCAGCGAAAACACCTCCCTTGCGAAGAAAATCGACGCGCTGGAAGAGCGGATCGCCCTGCTCGAAGCGAGCAAGGCGACGGAGGCGGCGGGAAAGCCGCCCTCCTCCCCCGGTTTGAAAAAATAATTCCATCCCGTTTTTCCACAGCCGCTGAATGGAAAAACGCTGATCGCTGAATCGCTTAACCGCAGGCGTGATTCTGCCTTTTGTTTTCTATCCACATGGGGAACGTGGTCGCCGTCAAAAAAGGGCTGGCGCTGCGAGTCTGCATCAATAGACTGAATTTGTTATGTGATTCGTTTTCAGGGTCGGGGCGTTGGAATTTTGCGGGCGAGGTGGCCCGTATTGGTCGCTTCCCGCTCCGCTCCGTCAACCCTTTAGGGGAGGTGGAGAAGTTTGCGTGCCCAAACGAGCGCCGGGGACATGCGCGCTCAAGGGAACCGGCAGGAAGCATTGATGAATCTCGTGGAAATCGAAACCACGCGCGATCTCCATCCCGTGGACGTGATCGAGCAGGTCGCGCACAATAATGACTGGGCGTTCGAGCGCACCGGCGACGATGAAATCGCCATTTCGGTGTCTGGTACATGGTCGGACTATCATGTCTCCTTTTCATGGATGGAGGATTATGAGGCGCTGCACCTGGCTTGCGCCTTCGATATCAAGGTGCCTGACACGCGCGTCCTCGAAGTCATGCGGCTGCTCTCGCTCATCAACGAGCAGTTGCTGTTCGGCCATTTCGATCTGTGGGAGCAGGAGGGCGCGATCATGTTCCGCCAGTCGCTCCTGCTTGCCGGGGGCGCCGAGCCGACCAGCCAGCAGGTCGAAGTGCTCCTGACCAGCGCTCTCGAGGCCTGTGAATGCTATTTCCAGTCCTTCCAGTTCGTCGTCTGGTCCGGCATGAACGGGCGAGAAGCGCTCGACAGCGTGCTCTTCGAGACCGTGGGGACGGCCTGAGGGATGAGCCAAGGCCGGAAGCCGGAAATCAGCTATGCTGATTTCGATAAGGTCGACATCCGCGTCGGTACGATCGTGGAGGCGGAGCCCTATCCGGAGGCGCGCAAGCCGGCGATCAAGCTCAGGATTGATTTCGGCGCCGAGATCGGGGTGAAGAAATCCTCGGCGCAGATCACGCGGCACTATACGCCGGAAGCGCTGGTCGGACGGCAGGTCGCGGCGGTGGTCAATTTTCCGCCGCGCCAGATCGGCAAATTCATGTCCGAGGTGCTCACTCTCGGTTTCCCGGACGGGGAAGGCGAGGTTGTGGTGATCGCGCCGAGCCGCCCGGTTCCGAATGGTGGGCGGCTGTTCTGAAGCCAGCGACGCTTTGTCCTCTCATGTTTTGGTGCGAGCCTCGAAGAACGCAATGCCATAGCCATGGGCGGACATCGACAACCCATGATTTCAAGGGAAAATAGGCGGCAGGCGGCGTTCGACTGGCGATGACTGCACGATGGCGGTGTTGGTCATCGCGAAGGGAATGATACGGTCGATCAAGCGCTCCAGTTCGGCGACCGAGCGCAATTGTGCGCGGGCGACGAAGCAATCTTCTCCGGTGACGCGGTCGCACTCCACGATTTCGGGCAGGGAGCGCAGGATATCGGCGACGCGGGTCAGTTCGCCCGGCACCGGGCGAATGCGCAGCCATGCCGTGAAATGGAGACCGAGCGCCGCGAGATTGATCCGCGTGTGATAGCCCTCGATGATACCCGCCTCTTCCAGACGCTTCATGCGCTCGGCAACGCTTGGCGCCGATAGGCCGATCTTTCGGGCAAGCTCGGCGGTGCTGATCCGTGCATTCTTGTTCAGGATTTGCAGGATCCTGGCATCCGCCGGGTCAATCATACTGCTTTCAAATCCAAGGTGCTTCATCAATTCTTCCTTCCAATGCATCGAAAATAGCACAATTGCCCTTTTTATGTCCGTATGAATCATCGGAACGCCCTTTCATAATGGTGGGCAGGAGGTCGCACATGCCTGCCCCATCGATCACTTTCGACAAAGCTGCGGGAATCGTGCCGGCGCCGGCCTGGTTCGGCGTCAGCGCCGTCTTTCACTATCTCGGACCCTCGTTCGCCGTGCTTCTTTTTCCGGCGGTCGGCGTATTCGGCGTCGCCTGGTTCCGCATCGCGTCGGCCGCGTTGATCTTCGCGCCGGTGACGCGGCCATGGCAGATCTTCCGTGAGGCCGACGGCCGGACCAGACTGCTCCTCCTGGCGCTTGGCTTCTGCCTTGCGGCGATGAACACGGCGTTCTATCTGGCGCTTGACAGGTTGCCGATGAGTCTCGTTGCGGCGATGGAATTCGCCGGCACGGTCCTTGTGGCGCTGTGGGGGCTGCGCAACCGCCGCAATTTCCTCGCCCTGGCACTGGTGATTGCCGGGGTCCTCCTGCTCATCGATGTCCGGTGGGAAAGCGACCGTTTCGGGCTGGCTTTCGCCCTCGTCAACGCGGTCCTCTTCATCGCCTATATCGTCCTTGGCCACCGCATCGCCGAAAGCGGCGCCGGAGGAGGCGTGCAGCGACTCGGCGCGGCGATGGCGATCGCTTTTCTGTTTATCCTGCCTGTCGGACTGGTGCAGGCGATACGGGCCTTTTCCGTGCCGGAGCTCGTTCTTGCAGGCATCGGCGTCGGCGTCTGCTCCTCAGTCATCCCTTATGTCACGGACCAGTTGGCCATGTCGCGCCTGCCGCGCGCCACTTTTGCCCTCATGCTGGCGCTTCTGCCGGCCATCGCGACGGTGATCGGCGCACTGGTCCTCGGGCAGATTCCGGTGGGGAAGGACATGGTCGGCATCGTGTTGGTGATGGCCGGCGTGGCAATCCACCGGCCGGCCGTGGATAAAACCCCAAATGGCGGTGTTTGACGCGGGTGTGCCGGGCGTTCAGGCAGGCACCCGCACCATGGCGCGCAGGCCGCCGAGCGGGCTGGCATCGAGGGTGATGTCGCCGCCATGGCTGCGGGCGATGTCGCGGGCGATGGAAAGCCCGAGACCGGTGCCGCTGGCGTCCTGGTTGCGCGCCTCGTCAAGCCTGACGAAGGGTTTGAAGACCTCCTCACGCCGATCGAAGGGAATGCCGGGGCCGTCATCGTCGATGACGACCTTCAGGAAACCGTTGCCATGGGTGGCCGCCACCTTGACCGTCTTCGCGTAACGGAAGGCATTGCTCACCAGATTGGAAAGCAGCCGGTCGAAAGCGTTCGGTCGCACATGCACCTCGGCGTCGCCGGTTACCCTGGTTGCGAGCTTTATCTTTCGCAGCTTCGCTTCCGTTTTCAGCCTTTCCATATAGACGCCAAGATCGAAGAGCCCCGCATCCTCTTCCGCCTCGCCTCGCACGAAAGCCATGTAGCCTTCGAGCATGGATTGCATGTCGTCGATATCCTTGTTCAGCGCCTCCATATTGCCCTTCGATCCACCGAGCGCGAGTTGCAGGCGGAAGCGCGTCAGGATGGTCCTGAGGTCGTGGCTGACACCCGTCAGCATCGCGGTGCGCTGCTCGATCTGGCGCTCGATGCGCTCGCGCATCTGGATGAAGGCGACGCCGGCGCGACGGACCTCCTCGGCGCCGCGCGGGTGGAAATCGGGCGGCATGGGGCGCCCCTTGCCGAAGCTTTCCGCCGCTTCGGCAAGCTTGGTGATCGGCCGGATCTGGTTGCGCAGGAAGGGAATGGCGATCATCAGCAGGACGAACGCCGTGCCCACCATCCACAGGAGGAAGATGTAGGTGTTCGAGGCATAGGCCTGCCCGCGCTTTGCGAAGACGCGCAAGACCTTGTTCTTCAGCTGGATACGGATCTCGATGATGTTCGAGTTGCCGACGGTGTCGAGCCAGAAGGGCAGGTTGATCTGCTTGGTTATCTGCTCGCCGAGCGCCTCGTCCAGGATGGAGAAAAAGGGCTTCGGCCCGGGTGGCGGCAGCGGATCGGGCGGGAGAATATCGATTTTGAGGCCCATCCGGTCCTGGGCAATACGCACGATGTTGGAATAATCGGGGTCGTGCGGATAGGTGTTGATAATCTCTATGATGGCCGAAATATCGCGCACGACGGCGGCGGACAAACGCTC
>SCRB01001024.1 GCA_004299545.1 Rhizobiaceae bacterium | reverse complement strand
CGCTAAGGGCCCGCCTCATGTTCAGGCGGACACGCATACGGCGCTGATTTTCGACGGCCTCCCGAGGCCGCCGCATCGCCACGCGTATTGACGACTGCCAGCCCTGGAGCCTGAACATGAACACCCACGCCCGTAGCACCCCCACGCCCCGCCTGACTCCGAGGATTCTAGACCGTCCGGAGCCGTGGGATTTCGTCTACGTCGATCACGACGCTGAGGCGCGGAGGTGTGAAATACCAGGACGGCCAGCACTTCCTGATGTCCCCGGAATGCCGGGACATGCCGATCCGGCAGCTCGTCCAGATTGAGGAAGAGGAAGCTTACGCGATCTTCCGCCAATTCCGCTGGCCTGCGACGAGCGGCGATCCCGTCTGCCCGCATTGCGGCGTTCTCGACTGCTACGCGCTCCGTAGGCGCGCCTTCAAGTGCTCTGGCTGCCGCCGTGAGTTCTCCGTCACCTCCGGCACGGTTTTCGCCTTCCATAAGCTCAGCTTCTGGAAGATGCTGGCCGCGATCTGGATGTCGGTGAACGCCGTCAAGGGCAAGGCCGCGCTGCATCTCTCCCGCGAACTCGGCGTGCAGTACAAGACCGCCTGGGTCCTGTCGTTCAAGATCAAGGAAGCCCTGGGACTGCGCCGCGTCGACATGAAGCTCGAAGGCCAAGTCCAGATGGACGGCAAGTACGCGGGCGGCCACATCAAGCCGGAAAACAAGGCCGAGGAAAGGATCGACCGTCGCCTGAAGAAGTACCAGAACATGAAGCGGCTCTGCGTGCTGGCGCTGCGCGAGAAGAACGGCAGCGGGTTCGAGCGCACCTTCACGCGCATCGTCCGCGAGGAGCAGGGCGATGCCGCCTGGGCGACGGTCCGCGATCATGTCAGCCGGGACGCTACCGTCGTCACCGACGAACATCCCAGCTATGCCGACCTGGCCGGCCTCAACGAGCACAGGCAGGTGAACCACTCGGAAGCCTACCAGACCGAGGATGGCACCAACACGAACCACGTCGAGAGCTTCTTCTCACGCATCCAGCGGGCCTATGTCGGCATCCATCACCGCTTCTCGCTGAAGTATTTCGACTACTACGTCGCCGATATTGCCTGGCGCGAGGACAATCGCCGGAAGAGCAACGGCCAGCTGGCGGCGCTGGTCCTGTTCGCGGTGATGCTGAACCCGACCTCGAGGAACTTCTGCGGCTACTGGCAGGGAAACAGCCCGCCCGATCCGGACTTCGAGGACTTCGACAGGCCATTCGCGCCCGCCTGAGCCTCAGGCGGCGATCTCCCCCCTGGCGGCGGTGGCCGTCCAGCATGCCAGCGTGGCGGATGCGCCCGGACTTCTGGAGGCCATCCAGGATCGATGACAGGCGGTTGCCGATGAGAGTAACCCGGGGGTCGTCTCCGGAAAGGCCATGCCTTGTCGCGAATTCCTGCGCGCATTCGGCGGTCGATAACGGCCGCCTGGCGGTCCGCAGGATCTCGAGCGTCATCTGGCGCTTGTTCGTCCCCCCGATGATCTTGTCGAGCTCCTTCGCGCTCGTGGCCGTCGGCGGTCGCCCGCGGCGCTTTTTCGTCTGCTCTTCCGGCTTCCATTCCGGCTCGTAGATCGAGATCACCTTGTCGACGGCCGCGATCTGCGCCTGTATCTCGGCAAGCGTCGCCGCCAGTTCGCTGGCACGCCCTGCCAGATCACCTCTCTTGGCCTTCAATTCATCTGGTACGCCCATCTCGCCCCCTGAAATCCTGCTTTCAGGGGGGCGAGATCAAGGATTAAAGTTCTGGTGGCGGTTGCTACCGAATAGCGGGCAAAAGCGTTGGCCTGCGACGCATCCTCGAGGTGGCGGCTGCGAATTGCATGCCATTTATCGTTCTCGACAGCGTGGGCGAATTCGTCTCTCTGCGCGACGCCACGCCAAATGGCGTTCTCATCGTCGGCGGGGAGGAAAGCGAAATCGAGCTTTCCGCCGACGATATGGCGAACCATCTCGACATTATCATGAAGACGCGCATCTCGGTCGTCATCGATATCTCGCTTCTCTCCGATGACGCCCAGGCCGAATGGGTGACCACGCTTCTCACAGCGATGATGAAGCTTCCGCCGGCTCTCCACCAGCCCTATCTGGTCGTAATCGATGAAGTGCAGCGCTTCGCACGGCAGTCGAAGTCCAGCAAGAGCAGGGACGCGATCGAACGCGTCGCCAAACAAGGCCGCAAGCGGGGCGTTACTCTCCTCGTCGCCACACAACGCGTCTCCGATGTCAGCAAAAGCCTGACGACGCAGACGAGGAACCATCTTTACGGGCGTGTTACCGACGCGGTCGACCGTAAGAGGGTGCGCGAGGAACTCGGCCTCACTTCCGCCATGGCGACAAGTCTGCAGCACTTCGCCAATGGCGAGTTCCTGGCCAGAGGCCCGGCGGTTGGCGAAACGCTGCGAAAGATCAGGATCGCAGAACCGCGCTCGGGTAAGCTGGGTAACGACCATCTGATCGCGAAGCTGCGGGATCCCATCACGCTCTTGGCGGACGCGGTCGCGGCGCTCCGGGAGAGGCTCATGGAGAAAACGGCGGCCTCGCATCCATTGGGCGAACAACCCGCCGGCGACGACGAGGCCTTCGATCGGCTGAGCAACGAAGCCGCTCCGCGCGGACACCGGGATTTTGATCTCGGGCGGCAGGAATTAGAGCTTCTCGAGGCGCTGGCGGCTGTGGGCCGCAGGGGTATCGAGCGCGCCTCGCTCGCGCTGATGGTCCACTCGACGGAAAGGCGGACCTCCTTCCAGTCGGCGTTGACATGCCTTTTGGCGGCGGGCATGGCGGCGCTCGGGGCCGGGTCCCGGGTCAGGATCTCGCCGGAAGGGCAAACGGTCGCAGGAAATGGGGCCCGTATCCGCTCCGTGCCTGAAAGGCTGGCGGTTCTCAAGGTGGCGCACGGGCGGAACGAGTCTCGGGTGTTTGCCTGCCTCGCGGCGGCGCGCCCCGGCATGCTCGATCTTGCCGCCATTCAGGACCGGACGGGCCTTGGACCACGTCAGGCGAAAACCGCGCTCAAGCAGTTGAGGCGTGACGGCTGGCTGGCGGAAACCCGAGGGAAAGTCCAACTATCGCGCGCGCTCTTGCGACTCATGGCATTCTAACAGACCATGACTGGAAGCATGATGGAAAGTTGCCCCGCGCACGCGGGGTTTCTTTTTGGATGTCAGGCATCGGATTATCCCGCCCCATAAAAGCGATTGCATTCGAAACAGGGATAGACGAGTTTCGTTTCCGAACCGATGACATCGCATTCCCATCAAGCGGCGCATTGACCTTGATGCCAAGTCCACGGATTGGAATAGTGTTTCCCGCCCGAACACAATGAATCCCGCTCAATCGCCCGTATCGATTATAAGTCCTGGCTTGAATCCTTTGTTCTCGTCCTCATAGCCGCGCGGATTGCAGACGATGCGGGTGTTGCCAACCCGGTAATCGCAGCTGTCATGAGTGTGTCCGTGAAGCCAAAGCGCGGGCCGGCCGGTTTCGATGATGTCGGTCAGATCCGAGGCATAGGCGGCGTTGAGCAGGTCGCCCTTGAACCGCCCGGGGATAGATCGCGGGTGCGGCAGGTGGTGGGTGACGATGACGGTCGGGATGGTTGGATCGTCTTTTAGCTCCGTTTCAATGAAGCGGCGTGTATCCATGTGCATGTGATAAGCGGTCTGGGGCAGGAAACGCCGCCAGGGATTCCTTTGCGCCGCGATCCTCCGATAATCGTTCATCCGTTCCCGCGCATACAGCATAGCCAGTTCATGATGCCCCTCGATACGATAGTCGGTCCAGAGCGTCGCACCGAGGAAGCGAAAACCATTGATGACGACGGCGGCGTTTTCCAGGAAGTGGATGTTTTCGAACCTCGCCATTGCCGTGCGTCCGTCCTCGAGTCCTTCGTGAATGCCGCCGTTATAGAATTCATGGTTCCCGGCGACATAGACGCACGGCATTGCGTGCGCGATGTTTTCGACGAGCCAATGGATGCCGTTGGCGGGCGCGCGGCAGAGGTCTCCGGCGACGACGCAGACGTCTGCGTTTGGAATCGCAAGGGGGCATGTGAGGTCGGCGACTTCGAGATGGAGATCGGAGAACAGCCAAATCTTCATTGTCTGAAATCCTTGATCAGGGGTCGAGCGCCTTCCAGGCGAAGGATTCGCACCCAAGGTGTAGGGACTTGCTTCGTTTGGCTACCGGAGGATCAGCCGGAACAATCTTTGCCGGGTTGCCTGGTATCGCCGAAATTCCCATTCCGGCTCGGCTCCCCGGCATCGCTTCTTTCGGGGGCCGTTTCGTTGGTCAGCCTGGCTTCGAGTTGCTCGCGCACGATCCTGAGCGAGGCCCCCACTTCGTCCCCCGGCTCCTGGGCGGAGCTCCCGAAACTACCTGCCTGGCTCGCGATGCTGACGAGTTTCACGACTTCGACGGCAGACAGGTAGCCTGATCTCTCAAGCGCATCCGCGACCGCTTCGAGCGCCGCCCGGTTCTTCTCGAGGAGTTCCCCGGCATCGGCCATGGCGCTTTCAATCCGCTTCCCGACGCTGGCGAGCAGTCCCGGGACAGTCACGAGCGGATCGTGCGGGCCGTCTGCGAGGAAGAGGGGCCCGAGTTCGCCGAAGCCGAATTTGAGTTCGACCTTCCTGGCCAAGTCCGTCGCAAGGTCGAGATCGGAGCCGGGCATGCCGCCCGCTCCCGCCGACGGGCTTCCGAGCAGCAGGATCTCGGCGGCGCGGCCCGCCATCAGCATCACCATGATTTCATGGCAATGCTCCGGAGACGTGCCGCGGTCGACCTTGGCAATCTCCGTCGCGCCATACTCGTCGCCGATGGAAATGCCGACGACCTCCATGCATCCGAGCAAGGTCGCGGCCAGGGCGTGGCCGGCCTCGTGCACGGCGATCCGGCGGCGCTCTTCGCGCGAAGGCGGCCTCCTCGTCGAGCGGACTTCGGCCAGGAGATCATCGAGGTGCAGGGGACGCCTGCCGCGCCTTGCCGCGCCGCGGGCCCTCCTGACATAGGCTTCGACGTCGGCCCCGGTCGCTCCGCGCGCGGCGAGGGCCACAGGCATAAGATCTATGCCGGGCAGCTGGTCGCCGAGATGATGGCGGAAGATCTTCGTAAGCGTCTTCGCGTTGGGCTTTTCAATCGCGATCTCGCGGTCGAGCCTGCCGGCTCGTTTGACGGCCGGATCGATCGCATCTGGATGATTCGTGGCGCCGATGACGACGACGCCTGGCCGCTCCTCGATCCCTTGCAACAGCTCGAGGAAGAGATTGACGATCTGGCTCCAGTATTCCACGTAGTCGCCGCTCAGCCTTGCGCGATCGGAGATGCCGTCGAGCTCGTCGATGAAGAGGATCGAGGGGGCAAGCCTGCGGGCCCGGGCGAAGACATCTTTGATCGCCTGGAGGGTACCCGACAGATAGCTTGCGGCGTTCCAGTCGGCGACGCTGGTGGCGACCAGCGGCACGCGCGCGGATTTGGCCAAAGCGCGGGCATAGCTCGTCTTGCCGACGCCGGGCGGGCCAGACAGCAGCAATCCTCTGTTATCGACCTCGTCCCAGACTATACGGCCGGCCTTGTAATCGGCGAAGTCGGCTGCCAGTTGGAGTCCCCACTCCTTCGCCTCGCCGTAGCCGTCGAGTTCCTCGAGCGTCGGGCCTTCCGAGTGGAATTCGCTTTTTCTGGCGATAAGGTCTTCCAGCCTGGCGACGCACTCGTCCGGACCGCGGTCCGGACGGAGCGCCAAAACCAGGTCGGCGACATCGAGCAGTCGGATCGCCGACGTGTCGAGGGACCGTGTAGGACGCTTGCCCGTCACCGCCTCGATGACCAATGACAGCGCGCTCTGGTCGATCTCGGGCAGTACAAGATGGTATTCCGACGACCGGATGAGGTCCCGAGGCAATTGACGCCGCGGCTCTGGCGCGATGCCGATGATCGTCGCGCGCGCATAGAGCGCGTCGGCGATCGCTTCGTTGCCGGAATCCGGCTTGTGGCTTTTCTCTGTACCGTCACGCGCAACGATCAGCGCGCCGTCACGTCCGTGCTTCGAGAAGCGGCCGGTCGCGACGGAACATTCATCCGGTAGCGCGCAGGTTTCGATGACTTTCTGGACCGACGCGACCCGATCGGGCGTATGGGTCGCGATGGTGACGATCGGCGCGCCGCGCCGGAGAATCCGGGTCAGACCGGGCTCGGTCTCGATCGCGCGAGCCGTCAGCACAGCGACCGCCGCGATGTCCGGGCGGACCGAGACCCGCTCCTCGGCGGGTGTGTCCATGAGTTCGTCGAGCAGCATTTCGACCGGATCCGCCGGATCGCCCGCCCCGGCACGCAGCATGGGCTTCGAATGTGCGCCTTCCTCGCGGGCGAGGATGTCGAGATAGGCGCGCGCCAGGAGATCGGTCTTGAGGGAGTTGGCTTCGGCGTTTGCTCTTAGATGCTTGGTTCGGGTCATATTTCATCCTCCGTCAGAAAATCGGGAATGGGATGCGATGCGATCGTCTGTTCGGGCATGGGGCGATCGCCGATGTCTTGGCGTCGGGACGTTCGGTCCGGTTCAGGGAAGCGCGGCTTCACGCGAGATCCTCCGTGTCAATGACGAGGTCCCAGCGAAACCCGTTGGCGCGCTCGGACGGCGACCCAAGGTATCCGCGCGGATTGCAGACGATCCGCGTCCGGCCGAGCATGACGTCGACGGGATGATGGGTATGTCCGCAAATCCATAAAGCCGGCGCGGCGGCCGAGCGCAAAATGTGATCGAACGGCGCTTCGCTACAAGCGAACAAATGGTTCGTGTCCAGGCCCCGGTAAACGGCGGGCGTGCATTGCGGATGCGGCAAATGGTGTGTAACGACGACTGTTCTGCCAGAGAAGTGCTGTGCCAGTTCGAGATCGATGAAGGCTGCTGTCATGACGTGGAAGCCGAGCATGGCCTGGGGCGACAGCCACGCAGTGTCGGTGAGCCAGATCGCCGAGAAGTCCGCCAATTGCGAGGGGGCCGAGCGCATGCGCCGGAGAAGCTCTGCCTCGTCTTTCAGGTCCATCCTGAAATCGGTCCAAAGTGTCCCGCCGATAAAACGGACACCGCCGATTTCCACCGCGCCGTCATCCAACAGGTGAAGCGGCCACCCCCAGTCCTTCGAAGCCTCGGCCGCCTGCCTCATCAGCAGATGGC
>SCRB01001023.1 GCA_004299545.1 Rhizobiaceae bacterium | reverse complement strand
TTGACGAGCGCGGGCCGCACCTCTTCCCACTTGCGGGTCTTCAGGCCGCAGTCGGGATTGACCCAGAGCTGGCTGTCCGATAGCCGCTGGCGGGCAAGAGCCAGCAGGTTGGTCATTTCGGCAACCTCAGGCACGCGCGGCGAGTGAATGTCATAGACGCCAGGCCCGATCTCGTTCGGGTATTTGAAGCTCTTGAACGCATCGAGCAACTCCATTTGGGACCGCGAGGTTTCGATGGAGATGACGTCGGCATCCATTGCCGCGATCGCATCGATGATGTCGTTGAACTCAGAATAGCACATGTGGGTATGGATCTGTGTGCCATCCGCCACACCCGAGGAGGCGAGGCGGAAGCACTCGACCGCCCAGTCGAGATAGGTCTTCCAATCGGCTTTGCGGAGCGGCAGGCCTTCGCGCAGTGCTGCTTCGTCGATCTGGATCATCTTCGCGCCCGCCTTTTCGAGGTCGACCACCTCATCGCGGATCGCCAGCGCGATCTGCATGCAGACGGCCGAACGCGGAAGGTCGTCGCGAACGAAGGACCAGTTGAGGATCGTCACAGGGCCTGTGAGCATGCCCTTGACGGGCTTGTCCGTCAGCGACTGGGCATACTGCCACCAGCGCACCGTCATCGGATTGGGCCGCGACACATCGCCGAAGATGATCAGCGGGCGGACATAACGCGATCCGTAGCTCTGCACCCAGGCATGTTTCGTAAAGACGAAGCCTGAAAGCTGCTCGCCGAAATACTGCACCATATCGTTACGCTCGAACTCTCCGTGGACGAGAACGTCCAGACCGATCTCTTCCTGCCAGCGTATGGCGGCCTCGGTCTCCTTCTTCACGAAGGTCTCGTAATCGAGATAGCTGAGTTCCCCTTTCGCGTGCGCCGCCCGCGCCTTACGGACTTCCGGCGTCTGCGGGAAAGACCCGATGGTTGTGGTCGGGAACGACGGCAGTTTCAGCTTGGCATCCTGCAGCGGGCGCCGCTCCGCGAAGACGCTGTTGCGTTTCCTCATAGCGTCACCGATACCGGCAATGCGTCCTTCGACAAGCGGGTTGTGAACCTTCAGCGAAGCGGCACGTGCGGCGGCTGCTTCGGCGGATGTCTTTAGCTGGGCGGCAACGACGTCTCGCCCTTCCGACAAAGCGCGTGAAAGAACAACCAGTTCGTCCATTTTCTGAACAGCGAAAGCGAGCCAGGACCTCACGTCTGTATCGAGCGCCGTCTCAAGTTCGACGTCGATCGGCACATGCAGCAGCGAGCAGGACGGCGCGACCTCGATCTTGCCCGGCCTACCTGTCGCGATCGGCTCGATGCGGTCGAGGATCGCCGGAAGATTGGCGCGCCAGACGTTGCGCCCATCGATCAGCCCGAGCGACAACACCATTTCCTTCGGAGCGAGGTGGCCGACCGGCTCCAACTGTTCCGGCGCCCGCACGAGGTCGAGATGCAGCCCGGCCACCGGCAGGGACAGCGCCGTATCGAGATTGTCGCCAAGTGCGCCGAAATAGGTGGCGAGCAGCAGCTTTAGCCCAGGAGCAGCCTCGGAAAGCCTCGAATAGGCGAATTTGAATGCCTCGCGCTCGTTCGGGACGAGATCGAGGACCGGCGCCGGTTCGTCGACCTGGACCCAGTCCGCTCCGGCTGCAGCAAGCTTGCGCAGGAGCTCCTCGTAAACGGGCAGTAACTTAGGCAGGAGCGTAATGGAGTTAAAACCCTCATGATGCGACTTGGCGAGCTTCAAGAAGGTGATCGGGCCGAGGATAACCGGTCGGGTATGGACGCCGAGCGCCTTCGCTTCGAGGAAATGATCGACCGGCTTCGTTGAGGTGAGCGAGAAGACCTGATCGTCGGCAAGTTCCGGCACCATGTAATGATAGTTGGTGTCGAACCATTTGGTCATTTCCAGCGCCGTCACGCCATGGCCGGGATCGGTATGGCCATGGCCGGGATGGCTGCAACCGGCTGTCTTTTCGCCCTGGCTGCCGCGCGCCATGGCGAAATAGGTGGCAAGCGACACCTTGCCGCCGGTCCAGCCGTAGCGCTCCGGAATCGCGCCGACCATGACAGCGGTGTCGAGCACATGGTCGTAGAGAGAGAAATCGTTGGATGCGATTTTCGTAACACCGCGATCGCGCTGCTCGGTCCAGCTTTCGGCGCGTAGCTTCCTGGCTGTCTCCAGGAGTTCTGTCGCGGAGGACTTCCCGGACCAGTAGGACTCAAGCGCGAACTTTAATTCGCGACGGCGGCCGATCCGCGGCACGCCAAGGGTGGCGACAGGAACTTTCGAGGAGGACATTCTTCATACCCCAATGGTTGTGGGGGCATGGTGCGAGCGGACGCGAGCAATACGTGGCCTACCGGAGCAGGCCTTGCTGCGACACACAGGGACACCCCGCCCGTGGACGTTTCAGTTCGTCATGGCAGGTCTCCTGGCTCGCGGGTCTTCGCCTCATCCGTCTTCCCAAGGCTTCCGCCTCAGTGACATCGATGGAATTCGGCTCGCCGCTCACAGTTGCGGGGGCAGCGCCGGTATTGCGTTAACGCGCACCGGCTTCCCTCTTGGCTCCGGCCATCGTCGAGGATGACCGCAGAACCATGACGGCGACAATCTCCGCTAAGGCCGATGGGATGTCAAGTGATATAAAGGGATGTTTATATCTTTACGTCTCCATATGGAGCCGCCCTTGCCCCATTCTGCCGTAGAGATGATAGAGGCGTGTCACGTGTCGCATCTCGCTGGCATGACAATAACGCTCAATCAACCGACGTTCGTAACACAATTTCCGATCAGCGTAGGCGAGCGAACAACGGGCGCGAGCATCATGATCTTATCGCTGCCTGAGGCCGTTTTGACCGCAATCACAAATGGAACTCCCGCGATCCGGGCTTACCCGGAACATCTGGGATATACGGTGAACGACATCGCCGTGACCAGCGACCAGACCATCGAGGAAGTCGAGAAGATCGAATCCGGGCACCATTTTGAAAAGGGCTACAGGGATCGTATTGGCCGGGCCCTTCGGTTGCCGGAAGGCATCTTCGATGAGGTTTCGGACATTCCGGACACTGCGTGACGCAGTTGCGGCCCCGGCCGACCAGCATCCGGCCATCCGCAAGATCGCTTTCCGGAATACCGGTCTTCAGATCGAGGCGCTTGCTATCGGCTGTTTTTGCCATGATGGGCCTCCCAGAAAAGCCTGTCAGTTCTCGATACAGGCCCGACGGATGAGGTTTCGCTCGGAGGTCACGGACCTGTGGCCAGAGAGACACAGGAAATCTACTCTTCATTCATAAAACTGGACAGTCGAGCACTGCAGTAAAGGGACAAATCGCCGCGGAAGTACTCCTGCCGATCCTCAAGCATCGCAAAAAAGTGATCGCTGGCTTGCCCAAAAGCCCAGCAGGAGATGTATTCAGGAGGCGCAAGATTGAACCGTACCGGCCCCTCACATATTGGGATAAACAGGCCCTTCGCCGCCTTGCGGCGGCACCCAGTTGATGTTCTGGTTCGGGTCCTTGATGTCGCAGGTCTTGCAGTGGACGCAGTTCTGCGCGTTGAT
>SCRB01001022.1 GCA_004299545.1 Rhizobiaceae bacterium | reverse complement strand
GACGCGGACCCTTTCGCCAAGAACGGCGCGACGTCCGACGCGATGAAGAAATACCTATCGTGGATGCGCGACCTCGCCAAAAAGGGCTATATCGATCCCGGCCGCAAGATCGGTGAGTTCCGTCCCTTGATCGCACAGGACAAGGTCGCCTTCCTTTGGGACCAGGTGCTCCTCCAGGGTGTCATCCAGTCGACCAACAAAATGGCCGACGCCGATTTCTACAAACACTATGGCGTCACCACGCAGCCGGTCGGCGCATCGGGGAAGGCCTATTCCTTCGAGGGCGGCCATCAGCTGGTGATGTTCTCCGACAGCAAGCGCCAGAAAGCGGCCTGGAAGTTCATCAAATATCTGGCGACATCGCCCTATGCGATCGAGCACTACACGCTGAGCTACGAGGCTTCGCTGACGCCTCTGAAGAAGGCGCCCTCCGACGCGCTGGCGAAGAAGCTCGACACGCCGGTCTTCAACGCCTTTTCCGACAACATCATGCCGACGGTGACGGCGGTCCCCTACGGACCCAAATTCGCCCCCGGCGCTACCGCCATCATGGCCGGCGTCCAGCAGGCGGTCACGGGCGACACGCCGATCGACCAGATCGCCGCGTCGATCCAGCAGAACCTGGGCGATTGATGACAACGGCGGTTGGCGAACGGTCCACGAAAACGACGCTCGCCCGGAAGAATGCCGAGCGGGTGCCGTGGATCGACTGGATGGTGCTGCCCACCGTGGTGGTACTGGCCGTCGTCATCGGCTATCCTGTCGTCTACACGCTGGTCCTCTCGGCCACGAAATACAACATGCTGGACATGCTGCCGCCCCGTTATATCGGCGGCGGCAACTATGCGCACCTCCTCGGCGATCCGATCTTCTGGACCTCGCTCAGGAACACTGCTGTCTACACCTTCGGCAGCGTCATCGTCTCCTCGCTGCTCGGGCTGGCTCTGGCGCTCCTGACGGAAAGCCTGACCGGCTGGCGGTTCAGGAGCGTGCGTGCGCTGCTCCTCACCCCGTGGGCCGTGCCCTTCGTCGTCGTCGCCTTCCTGTTCCGCTACATGTATCTGCAAAACGGCGGCGTCATCAACGCGGTGCTCCTCGATCTCGGCCTGATCGACAAGCCGGTTCTGTGGCTGAACAACAGCTTCCTTGCCCTGCCGGCGATCATGGTCGCCAATATCTGGGCGATGATGCCGTTTTTCTTCCTGCTTTTGAGCGCGGCGCTGGCAGCGATCCCGACCGAGGTGATCGAATCGGCCCGCATCGACAAGGCAGGAACATGGAGCATGGTGTTCGACATCAAGCTGCCCTTCCTGAAGAGCGAGCTCTTCGTGTCGAGCCTCCTGATGATCATCTCGAACTTCAACGACTTCGCAAAGATATGGGCGATGACCCAGGGCGGCCCGGGTTACTCGACGACGACGCTGGTCGTCTATGTCTACCGTCTCGCCTTCGAGAATTTCAATTTCGGCTATGCCTCGGCGATCGGCGTGGTGTGGCTCGTTCTCCTGCTCGTCTTCGCTCTCGTCTATCTGCGCGCGGCGAGGGTGAAGGTATGAGCTCTATGACAATGAGGCGGCCATCGCTTTCGGAAAGCCCGCCGGTGCGGCGCGGCGTCAGCGTCGGCCGGATTGTGAAGTACCTGGCGATCGCCCTGGCGCTCTTCTGGAGCCTTGCACCGGTCTACTGGATGCTGGCGACGTCCTTCAAGACGGAGCTCGAGGCGACGCGCATCGATCCCACGCTCATCCCGGTTCATCCGACGCTCGCCAACTATGTCGGCCTCGGCGGCCAGTCGCTGCCCTTCTTCGCTTTCTTCGTCAACAGCGTGATCAGCTGTCTCGCCACGGCAATCATCGCCGTCGTCATCGCCACACCAGCGGCCTATGCCCTGTCGCGCGCGCGCTTCCGCCTCAGGGGCATGGTCAGCTATTCGGTGCTGCTCTTCCGCATGCTGCCGCTCGTCGTCATGCTGGCGCCGCTTTATCTCCTTTTGCTCAATGCCCAGCTTCTCGACAGCCTTGCCGGCCTTGTCGTCGGCTTCACGACCTTCGGCCTTCCCTTCGCGGTCTGGATGATGAAGAGCTTCATCGACGCCGTGCCGATCGAGGTAGAAGAGGCGGCGCGGGTAGACGGCTATCCGCGCTGGCAGATCCTGCTGCGCGTCGTGACGCCGCTCATCCTGCCCGGCCTCCTGACGACAGGAACCTTCGTCTTCATGGAGGCATGGAACAATCTGATCTACCCTCTCACCTTCATGACCACCATGGACAAGCAAACGCTTCCGGCCGCGCTCGTCCTCACTTTCACAGGTCAGTTCAAGACCGACTGGGGCGGCATGATGGCGGCGTCAACCGTGACGACAGTGCCTTTGATGATCGCCTTTTTCGCGGTCCAGCGCTCGATGGTGCGTGGCCTCACATCGGGAGCGGTCGCCGGTGCCTGAGCAGCAGCAAAAGCGCTTTGTCGGCAAAGTCGCGCTGGTAACGGGAGCAAGCGGCGGCATCGGCCGCGCCACGGCGAAGCGCCTGGCGGCAGACGGCGCTCGCGTGATGCTCACCGACATCGAGGCCGCGCGTCTTGAACAGGCCGTCGGGGAACTCGCGGCCTCAAGTCTGGACGTCGCCGGCATGGCAGCCGATCTTGGCGACGCGACGGAACGCGACGGCCTCGTACCGGCGGTCCTCGCGAAATGGGGCCGCGTCGACATTCTCATCAATAATGCCGCCTTCCACGGGCCGCGCCAGCCCTTTCTCGATTCCTCCGAAGCGGATTGGCAGCGCGTCTTCTCGGTCAATCTGATTGCCGCCGCGGCCCTCTGCCAGCAGGCCGCGAGGGCGATGCTTGAGTCGGGCGGCGGTACGATCATCAATATAGGCTCCATCCAGGCGGGCATGCCAGTGCCGACCTACGCCGCTTATGCGGCGAGCAAGGGGGCGATCGCGAGCCTGACACTGGCGCTGGCGGTCGAACTCTCGGCAAAAGGCATCCGCGTCAATGCGCTGACGCCCGGCGTCATCGCGACGGCGGCCTTCGAGCGCAGCCTTTCGGAGAATGCCGGCGCGGGCAAGCCTCTCCCGTCGAGCGCCGCACTCCTCGGCAGGTCCGGCCATGCCGACGAAGTCGCCACAGCCGTTGCCTTCCTCGCCTCCGACGAAGCCTCCTTCATCACCGGTGCGATCCTGCCGGTCGATGGCGGCCGCCACATCAGCCGCCGGCCGGACCCTTTCCAGGTCACATTCGGCGAAAAACAGCGGAACGGAACGTCCTGATGGCCAGCATCTCGCTCCGAAACGTCGCGAAATTCTATGGCGACGTGCAGGTTCTCTTCGACTGCAATCTGGATATCGCCGACCATGAATTCGTCGTCCTTGTCGGGCCGTCCGGCTCGGGCAAGACAACGCTGCTGCGCCTGATCTCCGGCCTCGAACACATCAGCTCGGGCGACCTCTATTTCGGCGACAGGCGCGTCAACGACGTCGATGTCGGCGATCGCGACATCGCCATGGTCTTCCAGAACTATGGCCTTTATCCGCATATGTCGGTCTACGACAACATGGCTTTCGGCCTGAAACGCCGGAAAGTCCCAAAAGCGGAGATCGACAAGCGCGTGCGCGGCGCCGCCGAGATGCTCAACATGGCCGCCTATCTCGAACGCCGGCCGCGCCAGCTTTCCGGTGGCCAGCGCCAGCGCGTCGCGCTCGGCCGCGCCATCGTGCGCGAGCCGGCCGTCTTTCTGCTCGACGAGCCGCTTTCCAACCTCGACGCACATCTGCGCGTCCAGATGCGGGCGGAAATCCTGCGCGTCCATCGCGCGGTGACGGCAACCGCCGTCTACGTCACGCACGACCAGATCGAGGCAATGACGATGGGCGACCGCATCGTGGTGATGAGCGAGGGCCGCATCCAGCAGGTCGGGACGCCGGACGAGCTTTACGATTCCCCGGCAAACAGGTTCGTCGCCTCCTTCATCGGCACACCGGCGATGGGTTTTCTCTCCTGCCGTGTCGAGCGCAAGGATGACACTGTAAATCTCGCAAGCGACAGCGTAACCATCCGCCTCCAGCCGGATCAGGCGCGGTCGGTCTCCAGATCCGGGGTCGAACGCATCTCCGTCGGTATCCGCCCCGAACGGCTGTCGCTTGGCGAGGACAAAGCGGCGGACTGGACAGTCCGCGGCATTGTCGATGTCGTCGAGATGCTGGGTTCCGAACAATATGTGCATTTCGGCGTCGACGGCGGGACGCTGACCGCACGCGTCTCGCGCGACCACCCCGTCAAGGTCCAGCAAACCGTTCTTTTCTCAGGCGCGGCCGAACATCTTCATCTCTTCGATGAAGCCACCGGCCGGGCTCTTTCCTGAGCGCCAGGGGTTTCCCATGAGCAAGATCGCCGAGATAAAGACCTTCCGCGTTCCGCCACGCTGGATCTTCGTGCGCGTCACGACCGATGACGGATTGGTCGGCTGGGGCGAGTCGATCATCCCCAAACGCGCCGGCGCCGTCGTCGCGACCATCGAGGACATGGCGCGCAACCTGAAGGGCCATGATGCCGGCCGCATCGAGGATATCGCGCAGAGATTGCGCCGAGGCGCTTTCTTCCGCGGCGGCCCTGTGCTCGGCACGGCGGCCTCGGGCATCGAGCAGGCCTTGTGGGACATTAAGGGAAAACGGCACGGCCTGCCGGCGCATGAGTTCCTCGGCGGGCGTGTGCGCGACAGCATCCGCGCCTATGCCTGGATCGGCGGCGACAGCCCGGCCGGCGTCGTTGAGCATGCGCGCAAACGTATCGCGCAGGGGTTCTCGGCAGTGAAGATGAACGCCACGCCGGCCATCCCTGCTCTCGGCGGCAGCGCCATCATCGATGCGGCGGTGGAGCGGATTGCGGCTCTGCGCGACGCCTTCGGCAACAGCCTCGACATCGCGCTGGACCTGCATGGCCGCGTGCCCCGCGCGGCGCTGAAGGTGCTGCTGAAAGAGGTCGAACAGTTCCGCCCGATGTGGGTCGAGGAGGCGACGCTGCCGGAAAACGAGGAGAGCCTCAAGGTTCTTGCCCGCGCCGCCGGTTCCATTCCCGTCGCGACGGGCGAGCGCCTTGCCTCGCGCTGGGACGTCAAGCGCGTGCTCGACACCGGCGCCGTCGATATTGTTCAGCCGGACGTGTCAATTACCGGCCTGTTCGAACTGGAAAAGATTGCCAGGCTTGCCGAAATCTACGATGTGGCGGTTGCGCCGCATTGCCCGAACGGTCCGGTCTCGCTCGCGGCCTCGCTCCAGGTCGGCTTCTGCGCCGCCAACGTCGTCATTCAGGAACAAAGCCTCGGACTGCATTATCATCAGGGCTTTTCCGGCCTGCCCAAGGGCGAGATGCACGACTATCTGGCAGATGCCACGCCGCTCACGACGATTGACGGTGCCTTCGGGCCGCTCGCCGGTCCGGGCCTCGGCATCGAGATCATCAATGATGTCGTGGAAAGCCGCGCGACGGACTGGTTCCTGCCCGATGCCGATTGGACCCATCAGGACGGCACTTATGCCGAATGGTGACACAGGACGCTGGAAAACGGCGCCCGTTGCCGTTCTATTGGCCGATCGCCCTGATCTCTGCGGCAAGAGCGTCATCGACCGTAATCCCGTCGCGCAACGACCGTGCCCGGATTTCCTGGCGCCTGCGACCGGGCAGGCGCGCACCTTCGCTGCCGGCGACGGCCTCGGCCATGACCGCGAAGCGCGCCAGCGCATTTTGACCGAATGCATCCGGGTCGATGGCGATCAGCGTCTGGCCGACTCCCGGAGGTGCGCCTTCGGCTTCGAAGAAGGAGGTCGCCTCATAGGCATAGTTCGCACCGGTAAGCCCGGCGCAGAGAAGCTCGACCATCAGCGCCAGCGCGGTTCCCTTGGCATCGCCGAGCGGCACCATGGTTCCCCCAAGCGCTGCCTTCGGATCGGTCGTCGGGCGGCCTTCTGCATCGAGCGCCCAGCCTTCCGGTATCGCTTCGCCCTTCTGCGCGGCGGCCATGATCTTGCCGCGGGCAACCCTGGAAAGTGAGACATCGACTACGATTGCATCGCCGCCCTCGACGGGCGCGGCAAAGGCGATCGGATTGGTTCCGAAAAGCGCCCGGCTG
Source organism: Rhizobiaceae bacterium (assembly GCA_004299545.1). Taxonomy (GTDB): domain Bacteria; phylum Pseudomonadota; class Alphaproteobacteria; order Rhizobiales; family Rhizobiaceae; genus Mesorhizobium_L. The sequence continues at coordinate 2,127 of SCRB01001022.1, read as the reverse complement.
GCGCCCCAGGGCGCCATGGCACCCGGCGAATTAGCGACAAGCAATCCGATGACGCCGCGTTCCGCCAACCGTTCGACCGGCACGCCGGCGACGCCGCAATGATGCGAACGGCGAATGCCGGCGATGGCAATGCCCTGGCTGCGAGCAGCGTCAGGCAACCAATCGACTGCCAGATCCAGCGCGGGATAGGCGAAGCCGTTCGCTGCATCGACGGCAAGCGCACCCGGACGGGTCTTCTCGCCCTTCGCCGTTGCAAAACCATCGACCTTGCCGGAGCGGGCCTGCGCGCAATAGGCTGCGACGCGGCGCAAGCCATGACCCCCCTGCCCCGCAAGTTCGGCGCCGACAAGCGCATCGGCGACGGAAGCCGCGTTGACCTCGCTCGTCTTCGAGCGGCAGAGCGCGCCAGCGATCAGGTCATGCACCTCTTCGGCGGTCATTTTCATGACGCTTTTACCGCTCCGTCCAGATGCGCCAGTACCTTCTCCGCGATCAGATGGCTGACCCGGATATTCGATTCTTCCGTGACGCCCGCGATATGGGGCGTCAGCACCAGATTGGCGATGCCCTTGAACTTCTCGCCGGCCTCCGCCGACAGCGGTTCGGTCGCAAAGACATCGAGCGCGGCACCCGCCAGCCTGCCCTCTCTCAACGCCGCCGCGAGCGCCGCCTCATCGACGATGCCGCCCCGCGCCGCATTGATGAGGACCGCCTCCGGCTTCATCTTCGCAAGCGTTCCGGCGTCGATCAGATTGCGCGTCTGGTCCGTCAGCGGCGTGTGCAGCGAAATGACATCGGCGATCTCGATCAGGCCGTCCAGCGAAACGTTACGCGCCGTCATCCAGGCCGGATGCGTCGCCTCGAGATAGGGGTCTGATGCGACGATCTGCATGCCGAAGGCATTGGCCCGCCATGCCACCTCGCGCGCGATCGAACCGAAGCCCACCAGCCCGATCGTCTTGCCGGCCAGTTCGCGACCTGCCAGCGCCTGACGCGGCCATTTTCCCGCAAGCATGGCCTCGTTCGCCGCATAGGCATGGCGAAGCAGCATCGCGGCAGAGGTAATCACATATTCGGCTACGGAGAGATCGTTGGCGCCGGTGGCCGGACAGACCGCGATATTGCGCGCCTTGCAGGCCTCGACATCGATGTTGTCGAGGCCGACGCCGAGACGGCCGACACAGGAGAGTTTCTTCGCGCTTGCAAGAAGCGCGCCGCGGACCTGCGTCCGGTTGCGCACGACCAGCGCACGCACCTCGCTGACCAGCGCTGCCAGCTTTTCGGCTTGATCGACCAGCGCCGGATCATAGACCGTATCGTATCTCGCCTTCAGCGAAGCGACGGCTGTCTCATCCATGAATTCGGTGATGATGATATCGGGCATGGTACTCTGGATCGCGCTAAAAAGAAAAAGCCGTCCGGTGGGACCCGGACGGCAGTCTGCCCCAGAGCGTTCTCACGCGCTCCGGTAAAGCTTGGTCATGACGAATTCGCGGTGGCCGAGCGCCTCGGCCGCCGCCAGGCGGCCGTTCGCCGTCCTGACGATCATGTCGATCAGCGCATCGCCGGCCTGGTCGATCGTCATGTCGCGGCGCAGGATGCCGGTGACATCGACATCGATATGCTCGCTCATCGTGCGCAGCGTACGCGGATTGGCCGTAATCTTGATCACCGGCACGATCGGATTGCCGACGATGTTGCCCTGCCCTGTCGGGAAGGTATGGACGACATAGCCGCCCGCCGCCATCAGCGTCACGCACTCGGCCGCGGCCGAGGACGAGTCCATGAAGTAAAGACCCTTGCCCGACTTCGGCTGCTCGGCCGGTTCGAGGATGTCGATATATTTCGACGTGCGCCCGATCTTCTCAAGATTGCCGAGCGCCTTCTCCTCGATGGTCGTCAACCCGCCCTCGATATTACCCTTGGTCGGCTGGGATTCGGAGAGATCGTCGACCTTGTTCGCCTCGATCACATCGTCCAGATAGGCCTTCCACATCTTGTACCAGCGCTCGCCGACTTCCGGATTGATGGCGCGCGCCTTGGCGATGTGCTCGGCCCCGGTGATCTCGGAGGTTTCGCCGAAAACGCCGTAAATGCCTTCCGGCAGGAGCTTGTCATACATATTGC
>SCRB01001021.1 GCA_004299545.1 Rhizobiaceae bacterium | reverse complement strand
AGACGGGTGTGATCGACCACGCCAGCGACTCCCCCCACGCGTTCCGAAATGACGCGCGCCACCTCACGCTCGCTCGTCGAGTCGACGTTGCCCCATAGATGCACTACGCCATCGGAGACGATGGCGGAAAGCTTGACCAGGTCGTCGAATGCAGCTTCGCCGAGCCGACTTAGGATGCTGCGTCTGATGGCGGTGTCGCCAGGGGCGCAATCGTCCGGTTCGGCAATCACAATCAGGCGAAGCAGATCGACGCGGCTGACGATACCGACGAGATGCCCCTCGCGCGTCACCGGTATACGCTTGACGTGATGGTCGTCCATGAGCGCGGCCACCCGACCAGCCGATGCCTCCTCTTCGACCGCGATGACGCCCTTGGTCATAACGTCGGCGACTTTCCAGCTATGATTCTTGACGAAAACCGCCGCCCGTTCCGCCACGCTTCGTTTCTCGCCTTGGCTGATCTCGGCGCCGATCTCGCTCCTGCGAAGCAGATCGCCTTCCGTGATAATGCCCACCAGCACATCGCGATCGTCGACGACGGGAAGTCCGCTTATCCCTTTGGCCAGCATTATCTGCGCAGCGTACTTTACGCTGTTGTCCGGCCTCACGGTAACGACATTCGATTTCATCAGGTCCTTGACACGCATCTTTCGCTCCGCTGGCAAGACAGGACCGTGCCTGCTCAAGCGCGACACCTGCTCGGTCCGCCTGTCGAGAAAGCCATTTCATTTTGACTTGTCTGAAGAGGGCTGCTTTGCGCTGGATCAACGCCGATCGATGGCTCTGTCCCGTATCACTGACTGGTACCATCTGACCGGCACGAGTGCCGGAGCCGCACCTCGAAATCCTCCTAGAGGCGGCGACGCGAGCCTGCCAAGACGATTGCGATTCCTGTCGAATTGTCCGGAGGGAAGAATGAAAATGGAAATCCTTGCTTTGATTGCTGGCCTGCTATGGTGCGGGGTTGGTCCAGCCCGCGCCGATCTCACCGCTTCCCAATTCCGAAACAGCAAGGCGACCAGTGAGGAGACCAATTATCTGGAAGGACTCATGGACGTTATCGAAATCACCAACGCCCTTGCCCAGACCGGCCATCTGGTCTTCTGCACCGAGGGGCGTTTCACACCGGTGGAGGAATTTCGTGAATTCCTCGATAAATACATTCAAACCAATGCCTCAGTCGACAAGGAGAACATCGCATCAGTTGCGACGTCGGCATTAATGGCTGCCTATCCCTGCTCTGGCCGCTAGGGCTGCTCCTGGTGTGGAAGCTGCCTTGTGCCGAGATTCTGGGGCAGGCCAACCATTCTCAGTTTTTTACCTTGGTTGCGTCCGGCTTGCAAAAACAGTCTCTCGGCCGCCTCGAGCCGAGTTTCAAATTCATCGTTACAAAAGACGAATGGCCCTTGCGCGATCGGCTCCTCCGATCGGTGGCCCCTGAAATGCATCAACCTCTACGGTCTGCCGATCGTTGCAGGGAAACCGGACCTCGATGAAAGGCCCGCCTATCATTGAAACGACTGGACGTAGCCCGCGAGCTCATTAACGCGCTCGGTCGTGACAATTCCCCCGCCCGCTGGACGATACAGACGCTCGTCATCCTCAAGGAACTATCGTCCCCAGACAGGCATGTCGCGATTGCCGTGACTTGACACATCATATCGTCCATCGATCACGGCGATGACGTGGGCATATGGAAACCTGCCCCCGTTACGCTTGCTGATGCTGGTGAGGTCGGCGGGACGCTTGACGAGCATCTCGCCTAGTGGCCCGTCACCTTTGCCTTCGACGCCGTGGCAGATCGCATACGAATTCAGATATTCGGCTTCGCCACAACTCATCCGTTCGCCGGCCGCTGCGCCGACAATGGTGAGCCCGATGAACAACACTGCCATGACCTTTTTCATCGGCCTACCCAATCGAACAGAAAACAGTCAAAGATTGAGACCGCGACCGCCGGAATTGCCTTGATCTGAACCAACCAGCCTGCTGGAAGCGTTGGCCAACACCCTGAGGCTCGCCCGCCGCGCTTGCTTTTCAGGCTGCCGTTCCGAAGAGAGCCCCGATTCCGGCAGTCAGCGCCATCGCGATCGCACCCCAAAAAGTCACGCGCAGCATTGCCTTGCTTGCGGCTGCCCCGCCGGCTCGCGCGCCTATCGCGCCTAGAAGGGCCAGGAAAAGGAGGGAGGCGGCAGATACGCCAACGACAAGGATCGACTGCGGCAGCAGAAGAGCCGCCAACAACGGTAGGGCCGCTCCAGCTGCGAATGTCGCCGCCGATGTGAACGCCGCCTGGATCGGCCTTGCCGCCGTCACTTCGGACATGCCGAGTTCATCGCGTGCATGCGTACCGAGCGCGTCCTTGGCCATGAGTTGATCCGCGACCTGATAGGCGAGCTTCGGATCAAGGCCGCGTTGAACGTAAATCTTTGCGAGTTCCTCGTGTTCGAAATCCGGCTGGCTGGCAAGCTCCGCCCATTCGCGCGCAAGATCGGCCTGTTCGGTATCGGATTGGGAACTGACAGAAACATATTCGCCGGCAGCCATCGACATCGCGCCGGCAACAAGCCCCGCGGTTCCGGCGACGAGTACGGCTGACGTCGAGGACGCGGCCGCTGCGACGCCCACGATCAGGCTCGCGGTCGATACGATACCGTCATTGGCGCCCAACACGGCTGCCCGCAGCCAGCCGATACGCTTTACGAGATGATTTTCGGGATGCA
>SCRB01000101.1 GCA_004299545.1 Rhizobiaceae bacterium | reverse complement strand
GCACCCTGCTCGACGAACATGCCCGCATCGTCGACTTGCTGGAAAGAGGCAGGATGAAGCAGGCGATGGAGCTGATGGCGGTTCATTACCATGCCGTCGTGCGAGCCTATATCATGGACCGGGAGGTCTTTCCCGAAATGACACCGCGCCAGGCGCTGGCGCCCTATCTCGACGGCACGGCATCCGCGGAGGACGCCCGGCAATCAGGGCCGCAGGCATCATCCACCGCCGGGCATAACGGCCACTCCCGTCATGGGGGCCAGTCCGCCGACGCGCCAGCAAGACGGAAGAAAACCGGCAAGGAGGCCGGATACAACACTTTCATCAGCCAGCAGGGGAAAACATCATGAAAAACACGACGAGACGCGATATCCTCAAATATGGAGGCGCACTTGGCGCGGCCTTCGGGACCGGGGCGCTCAGCCGCACCGCACTGGCCGCCGGCGAACCGCTCAAGATCGGTGTCGCCTATGTCTCGCCGATCGCCGAGATCGGCTGGACCAAGCAGCACAGCCTGGCCGTCGAGGCGGTCGAGAAAAAGTTCGGCGACAAGGTGAAATTCACCATCCTCGACAACGTCTTCAACCCTCAGGATGCAGAGCGCGTTTTCCGCAAGTTCGCCGTCGACGGCAACAAGCTCATTTTCGGCACCAGTTTCTCGCATGGCACGCCGCTGCAGAAAGTGGCGCCGCGTTTTCCGAAAACGGCTTTCGAACATTGTTCCGGCATCGTCCATCTCGCCAATCTCGGCACGTTCGAAGCGCGCTATTACGAGGGCACCTTCGTCGCCGGCGCCGCCGGCGGCTACATGTCCAAATCCGGCAAGATCGGCTTCATCGGCGGCTTTCCGGTTCCCGACATCGTCGGTCCGGCAAACGCGCTCCTGCTCGGCGCGCAGAGCGTCAATCCAAAGGCGACCTGCAACGTCATCTTCCTCAATTCCTGGTACGATCCCGGCAAGGAGAAGGAGGCGGCGTTGACGCTCATCTCGCAGGGCTGCGACGTGATCTGCTCGATGACGGACACGCCGACCGGCGTGCAGGTGGCGGGCGAAAAAGGCGCGTGGTCGATCGGCTATGCCAGCGACATGTCGAAATTCGGCTCGGGCAAGCATCTGACAGCCTTCACGCTTGACTGGTCGAGCGACTATATCAGCAATGCGCAGGCGGTCCTGGACGGCACTTGGAAGCCCACCGTCCGGTGGGACGGCCTCAAGGCGGGCGTGGTCAAGATGTCGCCTTATAACGACAAGATCCCCGCCGATACGCGCGCCAAGCTGAAGCAGTTGGAAGCCGACATCGAATCCGGCAAGGTGCATCCCTATGCCGGCGAATTGAAGGATCAGGGCGGCAAGGTCCGCGTCCAGAAAGGCTCCGTGCTCTCCGATCCCGACATCCTGTCGATGAACTGGTTCGTCGCCGGAATGATCGGCAAGCTCTCCTGACACTAGTGGTTTGTTTCCAACATTTGCATCCCATTTATATCCGGCTGAGAGCAAATGTTAGAAACGAGAGTCCACTAGCAAGTTTATGATTTGAGTGGAATTTTCAAATTTGACATTCGATTTTGGAGGCGACATGAAGCGGGTATCGAGTGTCAAATTCATTCCACTAGGGCCGTCCGCGCCGGAACATTTTCCTTGCTCCGGCGCGGGTCGCCACGCATCCTCCCGGGCCTTCGACATGAAAGGCTTCAATGTCGCATGACCCCGCGACTCGAGCTCCGCAACATCTGCAAGCGCTATCCGGGCGTCGTTGCCAACGAGAATGTCTCGCTGTCGATCCTTCCCGGCGAGATCCATGCGGTGCTCGGCGAGAATGGCGCCGGCAAGTCGACGCTGATGAAGATCATCTATGGCGCGACGAAGGCCGATTCCGGCGAGATCCTTTGCGACGGAAAACCTGTCGAGGCGCATGATCCCGCCACCTCGCGGGCCCTCGGCATCGAGATGGTCTACCAGCATTTCGCTCTCTTCGAGTCGGTGTCGGTCGTGGAGAACATCGCGCTGGCGCTGCGCGGCGCCTTCGACCTTCCGGCCCTTTCCCATCGCATCCGCGAGCTTTCCGAGCGCTACGGCATGCCCATCGACCCGGCCCGGCGGGTGCACGACCTTTCCGTCGGCGAGCGCCAGCGGGTCGAGATCGTGCGCTGCCTGCTCCAGGACCCGAAGCTTCTCATTCTCGACGAGCCGACCTCCGTCCTCACCCCGCAGGCCGTCACCCGGCTTTTCGGCATCCTGCGCCAGCTCGCAGCCGGAGGGTGCAGCATCCTTTATATCAGCCACAAGCTCGACGAGGTGCGGGAGCTGTGCGATTCCGCCACCGTCCTGCGCAACGGCCGCGTCACCGGCGCTACCAGGCCGCGCGAGACTACGGCGATCGAACTGGCCCGCATGATGGTCGGGGCGCATCTGCCTGCCATGCATGTCGACCCCGCCCGGCCGAGCGCCCGGCCGGTTCTCGAGGTGAAGTCCCTCTCCGCCGTTCCCCCCGACCGTTACGGCGTGGCGCTCAAAGACGTATCCTTCGCCGTGCATGGCGGCGAGATCGTCGGTGTCGCCGGCGTCTCGGGCAATGGTCAGGCGGAGCTGATCGCGCTGCTTTCGGGCGAGCGCCTGCATGACAAGGCCGACGCGATCGTGATCGATGGCGCTCCCTCGGCACGCCTCGACGCCGGCCAGAGGCGCAAACGCGGCATGGCGTTCGTGCCCGAAGAGCGTCTGGGGCGAGGCGCCGTGCCGGAGCACGCGCTATGGGAAAACGGCGTCCTCACCGGCCATGCGCTCGGCAGCGTCCAGAACGGCCTTGTCGACCGCAAGCGCGCCGCCCTATTCGCCAGGAGCATCATCGACAGGTTCAGCGTCAAGGCGAACGGAACCGCTGCGCCGGCACAGAGCCTGTCGGGCGGCAACCTGCAGAAATTCATCGTCGGCCGCGAGATCGAACTGAAGCCGAAACTGCTTCTCGTCTCGCAGCCCACCTGGGGCGTCGATGTCGGCGCCGCCGCCTTCATCCGCCAGACCCTGGTCGATATCAGCCGCGCCGGCACAGCGATCCTTCTCGTCTCGGAGGAACTGGACGAACTGTTCGAGATCTGCGACCGGCTGCTGGTCATCTGCCAGGGCCGCGTCTCGGCGCCGCTCCTCCGCACCGAGACGGACCGCGAGGCGGTCGGCATGCTGATGACCGGTCTTGGCGAGGAGGGGAGGAAAGACGTTGCTGTTCCGGATTGAACGCAGGTCCGAGCCATCGGCGGCGATGAGCGTTGCCGCTCCGCTCGTCGCGACGGTGCTGACGCTGATCGTCGGAGCCGCCATGTTCGCCGGCCTCGGCCACGACCCCGTCGCGACGTTCAAGGCCTTTTTCATCGCGCCGCTCGCCGACCTGAACGGCGTTTCGGAATGGCTGCTCAAGGCATCGCCGCTCATCCTCATCGGCTGCGGCCTTGCCGTGGGCTTCCGGGCCAATGTCTGGAATATCGGCGCGGAAGGGCAATTCATCGTCGGCGCCATAGCCGCGACCGGCGTCGGGCTCTTCTATCCGGACCATG
>SCRB01001020.1 GCA_004299545.1 Rhizobiaceae bacterium | reverse complement strand
CGCTGGAAGGCACGCCCGACGACAAGCGCTTCGCCTATGTCAAATATGAGTGAACCGCTCGAGGAGACCGGATGCTGAAGCGCAAATTGCTGGTGATCGGCATCGGCGCGGGCAACCCCGACCATGTCACCATCGAGGCCGTCGAGGCGATGAACCGCGCGAGCGTGTTCTTCATCCCCGACAAGGGCGACGAGAAGACCGAACTCGCCTCCCTCAGGCGCACGATTCTGGAACGTTTCATGCGCCATGACAGCTATCGCATCGTCCCCTTCAGCGTTCCGAAACGGAACCGCTCCGATGCCTATGAGCGGGACGTCGATGAGTGGCATGCCGCGATCGAGGAGATGCACGAAACTCTCATCGCGCATGAACTCGGCGAGGACGAAACAGGCGCGTTTCTCGTCTGGGGCGATCCGATGCTCTATGACAGCACTTTGCGCATCATCGACAGGATCGCGGCCGGCGGGAAGATTGCACTGGATTATGCTGTCATACCCGGCATAACCAGCCTGCAGGTGCTCGCGGCGCGTCACAGGATTGTCTTGAACGCCATCGGCCGGCCGGTCACGATCACCACCGGTCGCAGGCTGGCCGAGGATCTGCCGGGAAGCGCCGGTTCGGTAGCGGTGATGCTCGATGGACAGAATGCTTATGGCGATGTCGACGAGGATATGGACATATGGTGGGGCGCTTATCTCGGCATGCCGGACGAAATCCTCGTTTCCGGCCGGCTGGCCGATGTCGCGGATGAAATCCGGGAAAAGCGCGAAAGCGCCCGCCGCGATAAGGGCTGGATCATGGACAGCTATATCCTGAAGCGACGCGAGCGGGATGATCCCGGATAAAGTCAGCCAGTGCCTGCAATGAGACGGACAGTCATTCGCGGGCGAGCCACAGCGTCTCCTCACCAGCGAAACGGCCTCCGAAAGTTGCCGTGATTTTCGCTTCCAAGGGGTGTGTCGTCGTCAGCCTGTAGGCGGGTCCCTTTGCCATGGCGAGACCGAGACGCGCGTCGGCCGGATAGTGCATGTCGTAAATGTGGTTTCGGGGGAGCAGGGCGCGGAGCGTGAAGACGCCATTGTTCGTGGCGACGGCGGCGTGCGGTTCCTCGCGCAGGAACGCCAATGCCTGGGCAAGGGGCGGCAAGCGTCCGGCGTGGAGGTCGACGGTACGCCCGAGGCAATAGAGTTCCGCGGCTGCATAGAGTGCTATGGCGGCAAGAGGCATTTGTCCGTTGCGAGGAAGCCGGATCACCGAAAGCAGCAGCCCGCCAAGGATCATGATCGGCGCGAGGTGGCGCAGATGATCGGGATTCTGGAAGGCGGCGACCCATAGCGCATGGCCTAAAAGCGCGAAAGCCGCGGCTGCCGCGGGGGGTGAGGAACGCAGACGCCAGAGCGTGGCGAGGGCCGAAAGAACGGCGAGGCCGACGAGAAGAGGGCCAGCGGGCAGGGCGCCAATCGCGGAGAGCCAGTTCCCATGCGCATAGGCGGCGTCCGCGAAGGGCGTATTGCCCCAAAGCGTGGCATTGCCAATGAAGAAGCGCAGGCCCTCCCGGATATAAAGCGTTCCCTCCAGCGCAAACATCACCGCGATTACCGGGATCGCAACCGCGATGGCGCCGAGCAGGAGCGGCCTCACTAAGCAGGGCATGGCGATCAATGTGCCGATTGCCGCGGCGGCGAGCATGACGGCGTCCGAAGGGCGGCAGGCGCCGGCACAGGCCAAGGCGACACCCGCCATGAAAATCGGGAAAAAGGCGGCGTCTCCTGTCCTGTCTTTTGGCAACAAGGCGAGGAAGACGAGCAGAAAAAGGATTCCTGATCCATCCGAAAGCAGGCTGAGCGCGAGATCCGGCAGCAGCGGGCAGGCAAGTGTCAGCAGGAAGGCGAGAAGCGCCCGCCAGCGGTTGCCGGTCATGCGCCACGCAACCAGCCCGGCTACCGGCGGCAAGGCAAGGGCGATGAGCAAGGTCGTGGTCGCCAAAGCATCGAGCCGGTCGTCGGAAACCAGACGGATAATGCGGCCAAGGGCGACGAATCCCGGATAGCCGGGGAACTGCGGCGAGAAATCGAGCACGCTGAAACGGGTCAGTGCGCGGGCGAAGAACAGCGCGTCGTCCGAGGGAAGGGCTATGGGATGCCATGCGAGCCAAAGAGCGACCGCCGTGTAAAGCACAAGGCTGGCAAGCAGGGCCGATGTAAATCGATGCCGCGCGCCGCTAGTGGTTTGTTTCCAACATTTGCATCCCATC
>SCRB01001019.1 GCA_004299545.1 Rhizobiaceae bacterium | reverse complement strand
CTGTTGCGCGCCCGGGCGGCCCTAACCTCGTTGGCAGGCGCCAATGCGGACATCACGGCCGGTATCTCGATCGTGCTCAGGGCACTCGAGGCGCCGGTCCGGCAGATCGCCGAGAATGCCGGCGTCGAGGGCTCCATCGTCGTCGGAAAGCTCACTGACAGCAAGGATAGAAACCAGGGTTTCGACGCGCAGACCGAAACCTATGTCGACATGATCAAGGCGGGCATTGTCGATCCCGCCAAGGTAGTGCGCACCGCCTTGCAGGACGCCGGCTCGATCGCCGCCCTGCTGATCACGGCGGAAGCGATGATCGCCGATATCCCGGCGAAGGAGTCCGCCGCCCCGGCAGTTGGAAACGGCGGCATGGGCGGGATGGGCTACTAGACGATTCATGGTCGCGAATGCCCGGGACACGGCATCTCCGGATTTCGCGTTTCGCTTCTGGCCGTCGCGCCCGAGCCGGCAGGCGGAGGCAGTGCCGCAACCCTCCGCCGATGGCGGAGGGCAATCGCAAGGGATTGATACCATGGCCATGCGGAGCACGACGAAACAATCTTCCTCTCGGCGTTGGGAAGACTCTCGGCCGTCGAAGACCATGTTGTTCTGGGCGCGGGTCTCGGCGATCGTCGCCACGATGGTCGAATGCACGCGGAGAACTGTGGCGTCCGCCATATAGGTTCGAAGCGAGCCTCTGATCGCCGGACACGTTCCGGCGATCTCTTCCTCCAGCCACTAGCAACAGGAGTCCATCGATGACCAACTCTGAAAAGAAAACCGACCCGAAGCCGGCAACGGAAGAGAACGAACAAAACCGCTTCGAAGACATCCGCAAGGCGGCTGTCGAACGGCACAGGAAAGCGGACACCGACGGTACCCGCCGGCGTGCCCGCCAGACGGCCGAGGACAACCGCCTCATATGACAACGGAAGTTCGACTGATCCTTTGCATTCCCCGTGGCTTCTGTTGCCAGGCTGTTCCGCACGGCAGTCTACAAAACTACCGAGGCCTTGATCATTGTCGATGACGAGAGCTGCCACATCCATCTCCCCGCTCCGGGGCAGCGAACAGACCTGGCCCAAGGTTCTCGCCGGCTATCGGCTGCCGCACAGAGGGCGCAGCCTGTTTGAACTGATGGTGACGCTTGTCCCGTTCGTCGCCCTTTGGGCGCTTGCCGCGATGGCAGTGCATCACGGCTTCTGGTGGGGGATGGCGCCTACAATTCCGGCGGCTGGCTTCCTGCTTCGCCTGTTCATGATCCAGCACGATTGCGGGCATGGCTCCTTCTTCGCTCATCGCAAAGCAGATGACTGGACAGGCCGCCTTATCGGTGTCCTGACGCTTACGCCCTACGATTACTGGCGCCGTGCGCATGCGGCGCATCACGCCTCCGCCGGCAATCTCGACGAACGCGGCGTGGGCGACATCACGACCCTTACCGTCACCGAATATCGTTCTCTTTCCCGCTTGCGCCGGCTCGCCTATCGACTCTACCGTAACCCGATCGTGATGTTCGGCATCGGCCCCATCTGGCTTTTCCTGTTCAAGCAAAGACTGCCCTTCGGCATGATGCGCTCAGGGATGGAATCTTGGGTCTCGACTATGATGACCAATCTGGCGATCCTGGTTCTGGTCCTCGGCCTCGTCTGGCTGGTCGGCTTCGGGTCGTTCCTGCTCGTGGAACTCGCGGTCGTAGAACTCGCGGGATCGGCAGGTATCTGGCTGTTCTATGTCCAGCACCAGTTCGAGGAAACGCACTGGTCGCAAAAGCCCCAATGGCAGTTCCAGGATGCGGCCTTGCAGGGCTCCTCATATTACGAACTGCCCCTGGTCCTGCGATGGCTGACGGCCAACATCGGCATTCATCACGTCCACCATCTTTCGAGCAGAGTGCCGTGTTACCGGCTACCGGAAGTGTTGAGGGACTACCCGGAACTGCGCGGCATCGGCCATATCACCATCCTGGAAAGCTTCCGCTGCGTGAAGCTCGTCCTGTGGGATGGAAAACGCCAGCGTCTCATCTCGTTTCGCGAGGCAGGCGCCATGCCGTCTTAACCGTGATGATCAACGTCATATCGGTGGGGTACCCAATCGCCCTGTTTGAAACCGGACAGGCCGGACACGGCACCAGCTCTGTCGTCCGTATGGAGCACAACGAATGGCAAGTTTCAGGCTGCGACGGAAGCCCTCCAAAGGGCGACAAAAGAGGTCGTCAGCCGAATGACCGCTTTACTGGATTCTTCGCCTCAACCGGACGGTCGGCAGACGGCCCCATTTTTGACTTTGCTGCCATCAGAGCAATTACGACCGTGTCAACGGCGCACGGACAACGTGGCGCTACCCGGTCGCCGGCAGCTGCAGCGCAAAGGACGCATAGAATGTCCCATATGATCTTGCCCCAGCGATACTCTCGCAAACGCGTTGCCTTTAGTATCATATGAATTGGTGTTGACATTTTGAGACTATAGTATCATAACATCTTTGCTTTCAGTGATACTTTATGAGGAATGTTGATGTCTGTCGTCGCCACCACTCCTGGCCAGCTTGTCGGATATGCCCGTACCTCCACCACCGATCAGAAGGCAGGTCTAGAAGCCCAGCTTAGAGACCTGAAGGCAGCGGGATGCTCCAAGATATTTCGCGAGGAATTGTCTGCCCTCGCTAGCAAGCGGCCAGAATTTGATCGGGCCATGGACTATGTGCGCGAGAACGACACCATGATTGTTACCAAACCAGACCGACTCGCGCGCTCCACAGTGGATCTTTTGGACATCGCCAAGCGGCTGGAGACCAAGAGCGTAACACTCCGGATCCTTTCCATGGACGTTAACACATCGACGCCGACAGGAAGGTTGATGCTGACGCTGCTTGGCGGCATTGCCACCTTTGAGCGCGACTTGATGCTGGAGCGTCAGCGGGAGGGTATCGCCAAGGCGAAGGCGGAAGGCAAATACAGGGGTAGGGCGCCGACTGCCCGAGCCAAAGCTGATGAAGTGACCCGCCTCAAGGCAGCGGGACTGACGGGAGACGCCATTGCCGCCAAGCTTGGCATCGGGAGGGCCAGTGTATTTCGCATCCTCAGAGACGCCGCCGCCTCCAAGAAGCACTAGCTTTTTGAACCCGGTTGCAAAATTTCCAGTACGCCTGGGCACCGGCGGATTCCCGATGTGAGAGCGTGCAGCCTCAATTCCGGATGGGACACCTCTTAGCCTCTTAGGCTGGGGTGGCGTCTGCATTCACGCAGAAGCTTTGGCCAGTGTGGACCGAATGCCGCCCGTCAGGTACGCGCCCCGATTTCGGTCATTCCGCTCAGCGCGCCGAACCATTCCCGAATGCAAGCGCCATAATTTTCGCCTTCGGCGCAATACCCGAGATGCGCAAAACCGTTCACCCAAATGAACGCCGCCAGCGCGCCCATGAAGCCGATGGCTATCCCCAGCGCAAGATTTCCGCTTCTCCGCCCAGACATCCAAACG
>SCRB01001018.1 GCA_004299545.1 Rhizobiaceae bacterium | reverse complement strand
ACCGTATAGAGCGTGCGCCCTTGCAGCTTGTCGCGTGCGTCACGGCGAGGCAGGTTCATCGTGGCATTGGCGGGGTCGGGCATCCTCACTCCTCAATCGCGATGCGCGAAGGCGAGCACGGCATCGATCAGGCGCTCGTACCCGGTGCAGCGGCAGATGTTGCCGACCAGCGCGGCCTTGATTTCCTCGCGGGTGGGCTCCGGCGTGTGTTCGAGAAAATCCGTCAGCGTCACCATCATGCCCGGAAAGCACATGCCGCACTGGACGACGTCGTGGTCGAGCATGGCACGCTGCAACGGCGACGGTTCCCCTTCGCCGGAAAGCGCCTCGGCTGTCCGTATATCATGGCCGGCTGCAATGCCGACCGGGACGAGGCAGGACATGACCGGCTTGCCGTCCATCATCACCGTACAGGCGCCGCAGATGCCTTCGCGGCAGACCGCCTTGGCCCCGGTCAGGAAAAGCGCGTCGCGCAGCACATCGACCAGCGGTGTCAGGGGATCGCTGAGCGTGATGCGGTCCTCGCCATTGACATTGAGCGCGATCGGCATGGCTGCGCCTTTCGGAAGCATTGCGGTCATGGCTGGGCCTGAAGGATCTCCACGGCGCGACGCACCAGAGCAGGCAGGACCTGGACGCGATACCAGCCGGGCGCCTCGACCGCATCGCGCCCGCTGAAACTGCCCGCATCGGCGGCCGCCAGCGCATGCGCACGATCCGCATCGAGCTTCCTGCCGGTCATTTCGGATTCCAGATGCGGCCAGCGCCGTGCCACCGGTTCCACCGAACCGACGGCGATGCAGATCTCCTCGGCGATGCCGTCCGGCGCCAACTTCGCCGCCATGCTGACGATCGCGACCGGATAGTCGCCGGCCTTGCGCAAGGGCAGCCTGACATGGGCGGACCGCATTTGCCCGCGCGGCACCACGAGCCGAACGAGCAGCGAGCCGGGGATGAGAGTGGAGCGGTTCGCCAGAAACCGCTCCATCGGCAACTCCCGCTCGCCAGCCGCCGAGAGCAATTCGACGCGAGCACCCGCCGCGAGCAAGGCCGGCGCGAAATCGGACGCCGCGAATTTCACGGCGCAGAGATTGCCGCCGATCGTGGCGATCCGCCGGATGGCGGGATTGGCCGCGTTGCCGGCCGCGGCGGCCAGGCCCCGGCAATCGGGCAGGCCGCCCAGTCTCGCGGCCACTTCGGCATGCGTGGCACAGGCACCGATGACGATCTCATGGTCGTTGACGTCGATGCGCCGGAGTTCGTCGATCGCGCCGATGGCAACATAGGGGATCGCCCTGTGGTCACGCTCCTGCCTGATCGGCGCGCGCATGATCCAGGTCGCGCCCGCAAGCGGAACAGCGTGTGGTGCGCGTGCGGCAAGAGCTGCGACCGCATCGCCCAGCGAAGTGGCCACATACAGCGCCTGTCCGTCTCCGGCTTGTGAAGCTGTCATGCCGGCGTTCCCCTGTCAGCCCGGGATCATACCGCTCGCCGCGCGACCTTCCACGCCAGCGGCAGGACGGCTGCGGCAAGGGCGAGCTTCAAGAGGTCGCCGAGCAAGAACGGGAAAAGCCCCCAAGCCAGGATCGGCTTGTCCCAGCCGGCCAGCATGCCGAGCCATGCCAGGCCGAAAGCATAGATCAGGGCGTTGCCGGCCAGCATGGACAGCACCGTCGTCACGATATTGCGGCCCCAGCCGATCGCGGCAAGCGCGCCGCAAGCGGCAGCGGCCGCGAGATAGCCGACGAGGTAGCCACCGGTCGGCCCCGCCATATAGGCAAGGCCGATGCCCTTTTCAGGCGTACCTGCGAACACCGGCAAGCCGAGAGCGCCTTGAGCCAGATAGAGCGCCACCGTGGCAGCCCCGAGCCGCCATCCATAGGCCATGCCGATCACCAGCACGACGAAGGTCTGCATGGTCATCGGGACCGGATAGAACGGCACTTCCAGCCTCGCCGATATCGCCAATGCGACGGAGCCGGCGATGGCGAGAACGAGATTGCGCGAAAGGGTGCCCGTTTCTCCGCCGAGCAACGCGTCGGCGAGTGTCGGATAATTTGCCTGGGAAATGGACATGGACTGCTCTCCTTGGAAAATTCCACTAGAATCAGTGTTCGCCGACCAGCAGCTTGTAGCGGAACTGGTCGATGACGACGGCGAGGATCAAGAGCGCGCCCAGCAGCACCATCTGCATGTATGAGCCGATCTGCAGGATGTTCATGCCGTTCTCCACCAGCACGATGAAGAACCCGCCGATGACGACGCTTTCGACGCGGCCGATACCGCCGCGCAACGACACTCCGGCGATCACGCAGGCCGCGATCGATTCCAGCGCGATCGTTCCGCCGAGATTGGTTTCGCCGCTTTCAACACGTGCCGTCAGCAGGATTCCGGCGATGGACGCCAGAAGCGCGCACAGCGCGTAGGCCAGAAACAGCACTCTCCCGGTGTTGATCCCGGAGAGGTTGGCTGCTTTGATGTTGCCGCCCACCGCATAAAGCCGCGCCCCGGTCCGCGTCCGGTTCATCAATACCCACATGACCACGGCCGCAAGGATGGCGATGAGGACGGGAACGGGGATGCCGGCTATGCTGCCAAATCCGAAAAAGTCGCCGAATTCGTTCGGCAGGTCGCCGATCGGCACGCCGCCGGTGATGAAAAGCGCAATCCCGGCGCCGACGGATTGCACGCCCAACGTCATGATGAAAGGCGAGACCCCGAAGCGGGCGATCCCGATGCCGTTGACGACACCGATGGCAAGAGCCGCCGCGAGCCCGGCAAGAAGGCCGAGCGAAACGGCGGCCCAGGCCGCGTCAGGATAGGCGCCGGCCACAAAAACCATGACGGTCGCGGAAACCACCGAGGTGATGGCGATAGTGGTGCCGACGGAAAGGTCGAAGCCGCCCGTGACCAGGGCAAGCATCTGCCCGAGCGCGACGAGAACGAGATAGACCGATTGGCGCGCGACATTGGTGATGTTCTGCACCGTGAGAAAATTGTGCGACGCCAACGTGAAGAACACCAGGGCCGCGACCAGGAAGAAAGGCAGGACACCGACGCGGATGAACAGATCGCGCAGGAATGTCATTGCCGCCGCCGGCACGGATCCCCGCGTGGAAGATACCTGATCCACTTGTATGTTCATGCGCCCAACCTCCCACCCTGAAAGAAATGACCGAGGACCGTCTGTTCGTTGATCGCCTCGCCTGCAAGTTCGGCCGCAATCGTCCCGTTCGCGAAGACCAGCAGGCGATGGCTGAGGTTCATCACCTCGGCCAGGTCGGACGAGATCACCACGACGGCCTTGCCGGTTT
Source organism: Rhizobiaceae bacterium (assembly GCA_004299545.1). Lineage (GTDB taxonomy): Bacteria > Pseudomonadota > Alphaproteobacteria > Rhizobiales > Rhizobiaceae > Mesorhizobium_L. Next base: position 2,046 of record SCRB01001018.1, on the reverse strand, counting down.
CCGCCATCTGCTTGATCAGCCTGTAGATCGCGGCCCTCGTCCCCATGTCGACGCCGACAGTGGGTTCATCGAGAATGTAAATCTCCCTCTCGACGCTGAGCGCCTTCCCGAACAACACCTTCTGCTGGTTGCCGCCGGAAAGTTTGGCGACCGTCCGGTTCAAAAAGGCCTGCGAAATGTCGATCCTGCGTCCGATGTCGTCGGTAAGCCTGCGCAACCTCGCCGGAGACCGAAATCCAAGCGCGTCACGCGTATCGGGGCGGTTCAGCATCGAAAGAGCGATATTGTCCCGTGCATCCGCCCCCAGAAACAGCCCTTCCCGCTTGCGGTCGGACGGCAGGTAGAAGACGCCGCGTGCGGTCAGCGTCTCGGGCGTCGCCCCGGTCACGTCATGGCCGTCGAGCACGACAGTCCCGGCGACCGTGCCGCTCAGCCCGAAAAGGGTGCGAAAAGCGCGCGACTTGCCGCTGCCGACAAGGCCGGCAATGCCCAGCACTTCTCCCTTTCGAATGTCGAAACTCACGCCGTGCACGCCCGGCCCTTCGAGCCCGCGCACTTTCATGACCGTCTCGGGGGCGCTCGCAAGATCGATGTCGGGATAGATGCGATCGATCGAGCGTCCGGTCATCAATTCGATCAATTCGCTTTCCGAAGTTGCGGCGGCGTCGACGGTGCGGACGAGCTTGCCGTCCCGGAGGACCGTTATGCGGTTTGCGATGGCCGCGAATTCGTGCATGCGATGCGAAATATAGACGATCCCGACGCCGGCGGCCCTGGCTTCGCCAATGAAACGGAAGAGCATTGCCGTCTCCCGCTCGGTGAGGGAGGCGGTCGGTTCGTCCAGGATGAGGATACGTGCCTTGGCATGAAACGCCTTGGCGATCTCCACCATCTGCTGCTGCGCGCGGGAGAGGGCGGCGACCGGCGCGCCGACATCAATCGAAAAGCCCAACTCGCCAAAGAGCTTTTCGGCTTCCCGCCGCGCCCTGCCATGATCGACGAACGGCCCGGAAAGCAGTTCGCTCCCGAGAAAAAGGTTCTGGGCGACGCTCATCGTCGGCACCAGTGAAAACTCCTGGAATACGGCGCAGACTCCGGCAGCGCGGGCTCCCTTTACGGAAGGGAATCGCGCGTCCCTGCCATTGATGCGGAAATGCCCGGACGTCGGCTGGTAGACGCCCGCGAGGATCGAAATGAGCGTCGATTTGCCGGCGCCGTTCTCGCCGAACAGGACATGGACCTCGCCCGGCATGAGGGTGAAATCCACGCCGTCGAGCGCCTTCACGCCCGGAAATTCCTTGCAAATGCCGGTCATCTCGACGAGCGGCATGTCGCTGCTGGTCATCCTGAGGTCCCCGGAGCGGCCGGTGCCGGAGATGATCCGGCACCGTCACGTTGCATCACTTGACTTCGAAGACCGGCTTGAAGTCTTTCGGCGGCAGGATGTTGCTGCGCTCGACCTTGCCGACATTATCCTTGGTGACCATGAAGATCTTCGGCCCGACATGCTTGATGTAGGGCTTCTTTTCGAGGATGCGGACCGCCTGATCGATGGCGATGCGCCCCTGGATGACCATGGAGTCGGCTGGCGCGGCCTCGATGAAACCGCGCTGGATGCCTTCATAGACGCCGGGCGTCATATAGAAGGCGACGAGATCCACCTTCCCTTTCAGCCCTTGCGAGCGGATAAGTCCCTGTGCGGCTTCGGCCGTAACCGCCGTGCCCGCGACGTAGCGGATATCGGGGTCCGCCTGCAACTCATCCTCGACCAGCTTGAGCTGGGCCTCCTTGCCCGTATCGCCATATTTCGGCGGCAGGATGGTGAGCGCCGATCCCTTCACCGCGTCCATGAAGCCCTTGTTCGCCGCTTCCACCCAGCCGGCGCCCGCGGGACCGGGAAACCAGCCGACCTTGACCGCCTTGCTGCCGGCAGGATGCAGTTTGGCCAAGTATTCTCCCGTCTGGTGCCCCATCGTGTAGAAGGAGACGAGCGACTTCGCGGTCACGTCCTTCGACGACATGCCGTTGACCAGGTCGATGACCGGG
>SCRB01000100.1 GCA_004299545.1 Rhizobiaceae bacterium | reverse complement strand
GCGGAAAAGCATGGCGGCGACGATGTTTCGCGGATCGTTGCCGCCAGGTAGACAGAAGGCGGCCTGAACGGAACCCATGCCGGACAAGAACGGCGAAGACAAGCGACCCGATCCCGAAGCGCTGCTTGGCGAAGCGGCGCGGGAGACGCGTGGCCATCTCAAGATATTTCTTGGCGCTGCTCCCGGCGTCGGCAAGACCTATGAAATGCTTCTCAGCGCCGCCGCGCGCAGGCGCGAAGGCACCGACGTCGTCATAGGCGTAGTCGAAACGCATGGCCGCGCCGAGACGGAGGCGCTGGTCGACGGCTTCGAGGTCATGCCGAAGACACCTGTCGCATACAGGGAACGGCAGCTGGAGGAAATGGACCTCGATGGCCTGCTCGCACGGCGGCCGCAGCTTGCCCTCGTCGACGAACTGGCTCACAGCAATGTGTCGGGCAGCCGGCACCCGAAGCGTTATCTCGATGTCGAGGAACTGCTCGCTGCCGGCATAAATGTCTACACGACCGTCAACATCCAGCATCTGGAAAGCCTGAACGACGTCGTCCAGCAGATCACCCGGATCCGGGTGCATGAAACCGTCCCCGACGCCTTCCTCGACCGGGCCGACGAGATCGAGGTGATCGACATCACGCCCGCGGACCTGATGCAGCGGTTGCGGGAAGGGAAAGTCTATGTAACCCAGACGGCCGAGCGCGCATTGGCGCACTATTTCTCGCCTGGAAACCTGACGGCGCTTCGGGAATTGGCATTGAGGCGCACGGCCGAGCGTGTCGACCAGCAATTGCTGACCCACATGCAGGCCCACGCCATTCCGGGCCCGTGGTCCGCGGGAGACCGGGTGCTGGTCGTCATCAACGGGCATCCGAAGGCGGCGGCGCTGGTTCGCTATGCCCGTCGCATAGCCGAAAGGCTGCGCGGGCCATGGACGGCGCTCTATGTCGAAACGCCGCGGGCGCTGCGGCTGAACGAGACCGCGCGCGACCGCATCGCGGACGCGCTCAGGCTCGCGGAACGGCTGGGCGGAGAGGCCGTGACGATCCCCGGAAGCGAGCTTGCCACGGAAATCCTGGACTATGCCGGCAAGAACAATTTCACCCATATCGTCATCGGCAAGAGCGAACGTTCGCGCCTGCATGAATGGCTGTTCGGCTCCATCGTGCACGAGATCGTGCGGCGTGCCGGAAACGTTTCAGTTCATGTCATTTCGGGCGGCAACGACAATGCTCCGAGCCCCAGGACGATAACGGCGCGACCGAAGAAGACGCCGTTCGATTTCCGGCCCTATCTCGTTTCCTCCGGCCTGGTTGCGGTTGCCAGCGGCTGCGGCGTGGTGCTCGGCCGATTCCTCGAGGTTCAGAATGTCGCGCTGGTCTTTCTTACGGCGGTTCTGGTCAGCGCGGTCGCCTTCGGCATCCGGGCGGCGCTGTTTTCCAGCCTGCTCAGCGTTCTCGCTTTCAATTTCTTCTTCCTCCCGCCCTATTACAGCGTCTCCATCTCCGACCCGGAGAATGTGGTAGCCTTGTTCTTCTTCCTTGTCGTCGCGCTCATCGCCGGCAATCTGACGGCCAGCGTGCGCAGCCAGGCTATGATGGCGCGCAGCCGCGCCAGGACCACCGAAGAACTCTACCGCTTCAGCGCCAAGCTCGCCGGCATCGCCTCGCTCGACGATCTGCTGTGGGTGATCTCCTCGCAGGTCGCCTCAATGCTCAAGGTCCATGTGGTTCTTTTCCTTCCCGAAAACGGCTCGCTTGAACTCAAGGCCGCGTGGCCGCCGGAGGACGTGGCGGAGGAGGCCGATCTCGCCGCGGCGAAATGGTCGTGGGAAAGCAACCGGCCTGCCGGCCGCGGCGCCGACACGCTAGCCGGCGCGCGGCGACTGTTCTTGCCGATGCGCACCGGCCGTGGCCCGGTCGCGGTGATCGGCATCGACAGTGACAAGGCCGGCCCGATCCTCACCCCGGATGAACGCCGCCTGCTCGACGCGCTTTCCGACCAGGCGGCGCTGGCGATCGAGCGCGTCAATCTGGTGTCCGATTTCGACAAGGCTGTGCGCGCGGCCGAGCGCGACGAGCTGCGCGCCGCGCTTCTGACCTCCATCTCGCACGATTTACGCACACCGCTGGCCTCAATCCTGGGAGCGGCCGACAGCCTGGTTAATTTGCCGGATATCGCGCCGAATGATCGCAACGAGCTTCTATCCACCATACAGGAAGAGGCGGAACGGTTGAACCGCTTCATTGCCAATCTGCTCGACATGACCCGGCTCGAATCGGGCGCTATCGAGCCGAATATGAGTCTTCAGGACATCAGCGAACTGGTCGGCAGCGCCTTGCGGCGGGCAGACAAGATTCTTGCCAGACATCGCGTGGAAACCTCAATCGCGCCGGGCCTGCCCCTGGTCAGGCTGGACCCGGTGCTTTTCGAGCAGGTGCTGTTCAACCTGATCGACAATGCGACGAAATATGCGACCCCCGGTTCCGTCATCCGCATCGGGAGCCGGCGCGACGGCGCGGTCGTGAGATTGCAGGTGGCGGACGAGGGAGAAGGAATCCCGCCGGAGGATCTTTATCGGATTTTCGACAAGTTCTACCGGGTCCGCAAGAGCGATCGCCAGCGGGCCGGCACCGGGCTCGGCCTTGCCATCTGTCGCGGTTTCGTCGAAGCCATGGGCGGCACGATTGAAGCCGGCAATCTTGACGGCGGCGCTGTCTTCACCATAGCGTTGCCGGTTCCGGAAAATGAAAGGGTGGGCGCGGTCACATGAGCGCTCTCGCACCGGGCATCCTGGTGGTCGACGACGAGCCGGCGATCCGCCGCCTGTTGCGCACGAGCCTGTCTTCCCAGAGTTTCCGGGTTCTGGAAGTGGCGGACGGCAGGGCCGCACTTGCAGAAATCAGGCAATCCCGCCCGGACCTTGTCATTCTCGACCTTGGCCTACCCGATATTTCGGGACTTGACCTGATCCGGACAGTGAGAGCCGACGGCAATGCCGTGCCCATCCTCGTCCTGTCGAGCCGGGCGGACGAGAAGGGCAAGGTCGAGGCGCTCGATCTCGGCGCTGACGATTACGTCACCAAGCCGTTCGGCACCGCCGAACTTTTCGCGCGCATTCGTGCCGCGCTCAGGCATCGCCTGCAACAGCAGGGCGAACAGCCAGCCTTCCGTAGCGGCGACCTCCATGTCGATCTCGTGCGCCGGATCGTCAAGGTGCGCGACGAGGAAGTGAAACTGACGCCTAAGGAATATGACATCCTGCACATGCTGATCGCCCATGCCGGCAAGGTGCTTACGCATCGCATGATGATGAGCGAGGTTTGGGGCGGCGAGACCGACGTACAGTATTTGCGCATCTATATCCGCCAACTCCGGCAGAAGATCGAGTCCGATCCCGAACGGCCGCATCACATCCTGACCGAGACTGGCATTGGTTATCGGCTAATGATGGAATAGTTGCGGCACGGCGGCGGCGGTCATTCTTACCTGCATTCTCCTTGCAGCTCTGCGCGGAACCGGTCGCGCTGATAGCGAACACGCTGGGGAACGGCGCCGCCGCGGCGCCGGGCAGACCTTTATACCGTTCGATGTCTATCTGCCCGAGAGCATCTGAGAGAATACCGTTTCGATCAGATTATGAGTTTGCGGCCCAGGTCGTAGGGACGATTTAATAACCGCCACCGCCCATGCCACCGGTTCCAGCACTGCCGCTCCCGACGCCGTCGGTGGCGTTCGCCGGGGACTGTTGCACTCCGTTGCTGGTCGTGCAGGCTGCTATCCCGGCCATGATCAAAAGCAGGATAGCGATCGTCGTGTGTCGGAACATCGTATTGTCTCCTTCCCTCGGCCCAGCCCGCACCGGACAAGAACAGTCCCGCATCTGCATTTCTTCCATCACTGTTAAGTGAAGAGGCGGCCCGGTCGGCCGCCGGGTCGGATGGATTATTCCGCCCTGCGGGGTGTTGTCCTACCTGCATGTTCACCAGTCCGCATGCGGAAGGATCGTTCCCGTGCTCAAGACATCGTTGACCGTCGCGCTTTTGCTTGCGACCACGCTTTCTGCCAGGCCCGACACATTGTCCAGTCTTCGCGGCCGCTACCTGATTGCACCGTCCTCACGCATCGTCTTCTCGGTGGCACAGGTTGGAGGCGGCGGTATTGCCGGCACCTTCTCGCACTTTTCCGGGACGTTCGACCTGCATCCCGACGATATTGCAAGGTCGAGCGTCACCCTCTCGCTCCAGCCGGCCAGCGTGAAGACCAGCGAACCGCGCATTGGGAATTTCCTACGCTCGTCTGCTGTTTTCGATGCCGTTGACTACCCGGTGATCACCTTCCACTCGACCAGCGTCCGTCGCGAAGGCGACAATCGCGCGGTCGTCGAGGGATCGCTCACCGCACGCGGAGTCTCGCACGGGGAGACGTTCAAGGCCACGCTGACCGGTCGGCAAGGGCGAACGGTCTCCTTCCACGTCGTCGGCGACATATTGCGCTCGCCGTACGGCATGGATGTCGGTACGCCGATCTATTCCAACGTCGCCCATTTCGACATGATGCTGAAGGGTGAGCGCAAATAGCGGGCCAGTGGGATTATTTGCGGGATTATTTCTCACCCACCGGTGTTCTCTCCCCTGCGGACGCTATGTTCGCATCAACGGAAGAGGGTCCAGATCATGCGTTCTCTCATACTGGCTGCCGCCATGCTGGCAACCGCAGTGCCGCTCGCCCATGCCGACGACTATGCTGCCGGTGCGATCAAATCGTCGAATACCGCCAAGGGCGAAGTTCTCGCCAACGCCGACGGCATGACACTCTACACTTTCGACAAGGATGCGGCCGGCAAACCGAGCTGCTACGGTCAATGTGCGGCAAAGTGGCCACCGCTGATCGCCGCGGCGGGCGCCAAGGCAGATGGCGACTACACCCTGGTGAAACGGAAGGACGGCAGCATGCAGTGGGCCTATAATGGCCGGCCGCTCTACCTTTGGCAGAAAGACAAGAAGCCGGGCGATGTTACCGGCGATGGTGTGGGCGGGATTTGGCACGCCGCCAAGGAATAGCGGATGGCGCAGATCCTGGACGAGATCGAAGGCTGCGTGCCGGCGCTTCGCCGTTACGCGCGCGCGCTGACCCACGATCACGACCAGGCCGACGATCTCGTTCAGGATTGCCTGGAACGGGCGATCCGCAAGCGCGGCTTGTGGCGCCCATCGGGCTCGGTTCGGTCCTGGATGTTCCGGATCCTCCTGAACATCCATCGCAACGATCTGAGGCGAATGCGGCGCGCACCCGTTCCCCTGTCACTCGATATCCTGCCCGGCGACCCCGCCGGTCCCGATGCACAACCGGGCCGGCTGGCGCTGGCCGAAACCGCGCGGGCGATGCAGGCGCTGCCGCTTGATCAGCGTGAGGCACTCCTTCTCGTCGCGGTGGAAGAGATGAGCTATGCCGAGGCGGCGTCCGCGCTGTCCGTTCCGGTCGGCACGCTGATGTCGCGGCTGGCGCGAGGGCGGACTGCCCTGCGCCGGATGACGGACGCGGCCGCGCCGAAGCTGAGGTCCGTCAAATGAACCGCGAGCAACGCAAGATCACCGAATACGATCTGCACGCCTATGCGGACGGTGCGCTGGAAGAGGCGGCACGCGCGGCGGTCGAGGTCCATATCGCGCAGGATCCGTCGGCAGCGGAGGACGTGGCCCGTTGGCAGCGGCAGAACGAAACCCTGCGGAAGCTTTACGGCAGTGTCGCGGCCGAATCCGTGCCGCCCCGTCTTGACGCCTACCGCATCGAGCGGGAAAGCCGGACGAAAGCGGCCCACTGGATTCGGATGGCCGCCGCGGCCGTGTTGCTGGTCGCGGCGGGCAGCGGCGCCGGCTGGTATGGACGCAGCGTTCTCGTCTCACCCGCACCGCTCCAGCAGAGCCTTGTCAACGAAGCGATGGAAGCGCACCGGATCTATTCCAGCGAGGTGGTCCATCCCGTCGAGGTACGTGCCAGCGAGAAGGACCATCTTCGGGCATGGCTTTCGAAGCGCCTCGAGCGTACGCTCACCGTTCCCGATCTCAGGGCGGAAGGGCTTACTCTCGTTGGTGGGCGGCTCCTGCCGGCAGCAGGCGGGCCGGCCGCCCAGTTCATGTATGAAGACGATGCCGGCCACCGGGTGACGCTCTATATCGTTCCGGTGAAAGAAGGGCGGGAAACTTCCTTCCGCTATGCCACGCTCGATCGGCTGGAAGCATTCTTCTGGACCGACGAGACGATCAGTTGTGCACTTGTCGGTCAGTTACCGCGCGACC
>SCRB01000099.1 GCA_004299545.1 Rhizobiaceae bacterium | reverse complement strand
CAATGTTCACCATGAAGGGCGATCCCGTTAAGACGCTGTCGAGGCTCAAGCTGCCGGCCGGCGCCAAGGTGGCGATTGTGTCATCAAGGCCGGAATCCGTGCGGGAGATCAGGAAGACGGTCCGCGGCCATGTCGCTCGTGTCACCGAGGTGGTCGAACGGAAACCTGACCCGGATCGCAGCGAACGGCAGTCATTCGTCGACAGGACGGCGTTCGAACCCGACGCACGCAGCCGCGCGATGCTCGAGGGCATCCGCATCGCACAGGAGGATCTGCGAGACGCGGGCGGCGCGTATGATCTCGGCCAGGTCCGCACATTGATGCGCGGGGTGTCGCGCCAGGCGGTCGACAAGCGCGTGCAGGAGGGCTCGATCCTCGCCGTTCCCGGTCCGAGCAACCGTCGCAGCTATCCGACACTTCAGTTCAACCGGGACGGCGCAGTCGTGCCGGGGCTGAAGGCTGTCCGTGACGCCTTGCGGACCAGCAACCCGTGGACGGTCCTCAATTTCCTTTCCCGTCCGGATACCAGGCTCGATAATCGCAAGCCTGTCGATCTGCTGAGGTCCGGCAATCTCGACATCGTGCTCGAGGCCGCCAGGCGGCACGGTGAACAGGGGGCGTGAGCGGCCCGCTCCCTCCTCCCGACCTGCATGAACGTCGACCGGATTTGATCGACTTTCCGACTGGCGATAAGCTGTACCGGTTCTATACGGCGCAGTGGGAACCGATCTTCTTCGACAGGTCGACGATAGGACGCTTCAATGCACCGGACGGCTCCTATGGTGTTCTCTACGCTGCGAAGACACTTGCCGGCGCTTTTGCCGAAACGTTCCTGCGGACGCCCGGGCGCACACTCATCGACCTGGAGTTTCTCCAGCGAAAAGCCTACGTTCGCCTCGCTGCTAGCAGAAAGCTGACACTGATCCGGCTGGCCGGTCCGGGCCTTGCCCGGCTTGGAGCAACGGCCGAGGTCACGCATAGAGGCTTGCCCTATGATGTGGCACAGGCCTGGTCGGCGGCTCTCTTCCGACATCCGATCGCTGCCGACGGTATTGCCTATCATGCCCGGCATGACGATGCCGAACTCTGCTATGCGTTGTTCGATCGGGCGGTCGGTGCGATCGTGGAAGATGTGCGCGAGGGCGATCTCGACCAGGACTGGTTCTGGCAGATCGCGGACCGCTATCGCGTCGGGCTGGCCCCGTAGCCTGCGGGCGGTCAAAGTTCCGGGTTGGCGGCAGCGCGCGCACTATTGATTAAGGAAGAAGACATGAGACGACAGACGCGCCCGTTCATCGTTGAGGTCAAGCACAGGCGCGCCCCAACGAAGAGGCAATCGATCTGGGGCAATTTAAACATTGCAGCCGTCGCCGCCGAAACAATGCGCGACTTGGAGCTGGATACGCCGACTTCCCGGTCCTTGATTGACTCCGGTGCGCCGTCGACTGATGTTGCGGGCAACGACAATCCGCCAGTGGAGCAAAACATGCCGGATCCGCAGGAAGCTGAAAAAGCTCAGGCCCTTGCCGAAGCGCCCGCAAGTGTAGAAGCCCCCAAACCGAAGAGAAGGGCGTCGCGGCCGAAAAAAGCGAACGCAGCGCCGAAGCAGCGGATCGCAAAGGAAAGCGCAAAGCCTGTATCAAAGTCAACAGACGCTCAGCCTGCGCCGGCTCGCGGCAAGCGCAAAATCTATTCCGAAAAAGAGCGTGTCCAGATACTCGCTCAGATCGAGACGTCGATCGGCGGCGGTGCATCCATCAAGAGCGCGGTAGGTCAGACAGGCATATCGGAACAGACCTACTATCAGTGGAAAAAGGCGGCAGAAGCAGCCGCGCCGGCCGATGATCTGAGGGACCTGCTGGCGCTGGAGGAAGAAAACAAACGGCTGAAAAAGCAGCTCGCAGAACGCCTCCGGCACGAGAACGCCGAGCTCAGGAAGAAACTCGGACTGAGGTAATTCCCGACGTTTCCCCAATAGCGGTATGGGTTCGAACACTGCGTCTGTGCTGCGTCGCGGTTCACAGCGGAAACGAAAGCTGTGGCTTGTCTTCGTCCGATCCCATCAGCAGCGATGAGAGCGTGATCCCGAGCAAACGGATTCCTTTGCGTGTCGGAAACGTCCCTTGCAGCAGCGCGGCCGCGATATCGAGCAACTCTTGTTCATCCCGAACGGGCCCCTGAATCGTGTGGCTACGCGTGATTGTCTGGGAGTCCGCGTATTTGACCTTCAAGGTTACGGCCTGCCAAGGACCCTGCGGCCGTGGCAGTAGCGCCAGACCTTAGCCGCCAGCGGCGGGTTCTGTTGCAAACTTTTCAGAAAGGGCTTTTCGGCATGAAGCGCTCTCCATTTCTGGGGGAGGCACCATGTTCAAAGGCCGTCATTTCGATTGCTCTGTGATCCTGCTTTGCGTACGGTGGTACCTGTCCTACGGCCTGAGCCTGCGGGATCTTAAGGAGATGATGGCCGAACGCGGCATCAGCTCAACCATTCGACAATCCATCGGTGGGTCGTCCATTGCTCGCCGGTGCTGCTGAGGTGCTTCAACCACCGAAAGCGATCCGTTGGCAGCAAGCGGCACATGGACGAGACCTACATCAAGGTCCGCGGCCAGTGGATGTATCTCTACCGAGCTATCGACAGCGTCGGCGACACGGTCAAGTTCTGGTTTAGCGAGCATCGTGACCTGCCGGCAGTAAAGCGGTTCCTACGCAAGGTGTTGAAGCGTCACGGCCGACCGGAAAGGATCGTCATCGATGGCAGCCTATCCAACCATGAGGCGACTATTTCCTGCGATGCAGAGAGCCGCCTGCGGGATTGATCGCGGCGGGCATTGAAGGCAATCAGGGTTCGAAACAGCAAATACCTCGATAATCGGATTGAGCAGGACCATCGGCGCATCAAGCGCCGGGTGCGACCGATGCTGGGGTTCAAGTCCTTCTCCTCGGCCGCCTTCACACTTGCCGACATCGAAATGGTTCACATGATGCGAAAGCGCCAGGACCGTTTCGCATTCAACCCGGCACCCACGCTCAAGGAACAATTCGAGGCAATCGCCG
>SCRB01001017.1 GCA_004299545.1 Rhizobiaceae bacterium | reverse complement strand
GGCGGAGAAGATCCGCGCAATGGCCGCCGCCGAACGCTACCAGGTCGATGCCAAGGGCACGCGCGAGATCAACGAGGCAGACAATGTGCTGAGCGACGAGGCTCGGGCAGGGCGCCTGCGCGAGAAGCTGCTGGAGCGGATCGAAGGCATCGTGCGCGAGAGCGTCAAGCCGATGGAAAGGATCGAGGGCATCAAGATCCTGCATGTCGACGGCGTCAATGGCGCAGGCGGCGGCCAGAACCGCAACGTCACCGACGAGGTCATCGATTCGGCGCTTCGATACCGCGTCCAGGCGCCGATGATCGACAATCTGATGAAGGAGATCGGCATAGAGGGCGGCAGCCTCGGGCGCATGACCGAAGTGCTGAGGGACGCCAAGGACATCGCTGCGCTGAGTAAGGACAAGAAGGGTGTCAAGCCGAACGGCTCCAATAGTCCCGATGCCGGCAAGGAGACGGGCGATGACCGGGACCGCTAGACCGTTTCCGTTTTTCTCCGAACCACGGAAATGTTCTGGCTCCTTGTTTCCACGCAATTCCGGACGCAAAACCGCTGCACACTTTTGCTGGAATTGCTTGAAAGGCGGCGTGGAACGCAGGCCTGCCCGATGAGCAAGGTCTACCGCTCGGCAGTCATCGACGCTCCGGCGGCCGAGGTGTGGCGCGTGGTGCGCGATTTCAATGCCCTGCCGGCGTGGACACCTTTTGTCGCCGACAGCCGCATCGAGCAGAACCAGCCCTCCGACAAAATCGGCTGCGTGCGCAATTTCCGCCTCAAGGACGGCGGGCAGATCCGCGAGCGGCTGCTTGCCCTGTCGGACTATGACATGTCCTGCACCTATTCGATCCTCGAAAGCCCGATGGGCGTCGAAAACTATGTGGCCATCCTGTCGCTGACGCCCGTGACCGACGGCAACCGCACCTTTGCCGAATGGCAGGCCGAGTTCGACGCGCCGGCCGGCCGCGAGGAGGCGCTTACCCACGAGATCGGCACCGGGGTCTTCGAAGCCGGGCTTGTCGCGCTCAAGGGCCGTTTCCGGCGGTAGGAGAGCGATGGTCTCGATCGTCGAAAGTGCCGTGATCGACGCGCCGGTCGATGAGGTCTGGCGCGTTCTCAGGGATTTCAACGGCCATCTTGCCTGGCATCCGGCAATCGCGACAAGCCGGATCGAGGACGGCCTGCCGGGGGACGCTGTCGGCGCCGTCCGCTGCTTCACGCTGAAACAGGGCGGCATGCTGCGCGAGCAGCTGCTCGTCCTCGACGACCGCCGGCACGAACTGACCTATTGCCTGTTGGAAGGGCCGTTGCCGCTTTTCGATTATGTCGCGACAGTCCGCCTCAGGCCTGTGACCGACGGCAACGCCACGTTCTGGCAATGGCGCTCGACCTTCCGTCCGCCGCTTGAGCGGAAGGACGAGATGGTGGGGCTGGTGCGCGACGGCATCTATCGTGCAGGCTTCCGCGGCCTCGCCGATCATCTGGGCGTGAGGGCGCGGCCGGCGCTTTCGCAGGGGCCGATGATGCAGCCATCGCCTGTTTCCAAGCCCGCCACGGCGCTATCGTCGCCTTCTGTTCGACCCCTGCTCGCCACTTCAACGCGCGAGGCCGAGGCAATTGTCGTCGAGCGCCATGGCGGCCCCGAGGTGCTGGTTGCGAAAACGATCGCTGTCCCCGATCCGGGACCGGGCGAGGTTTTGCTTCGTCATACCGCCATCGGCGTCAATTTCATCGACGTCTACTGCCGTACCGGCTATTTCGATCTCCTCAAGCCGCCGGGCATTCCCGGCATGGAGGCGGCCGGGCGGATCGAGGCGGTCGGCTCCGGCGTCACCGCGCTGAGGCCCGGTGAACGGGTCGGCTATGCGTGTCCGCCCGTCGGCGCCTATGCCACGATGCGCGTCATGCAGCCGGATCTTGTCGTGCGCCTGCCGGACACGATCGACGACGAAACTGCCGCGGCAGGGCTGCTCAAAGGCATGGCGGCAAGCTTCCTTCTTCACGATGTGCATCGGGTAGAGCCGGGCGAAGTGGTTGTCGTACATGCGGCCGCCGGCGGTGTCGGCTCCCTCCTCACGCAGTGGGCGAGCGCGCTCGGGGCTCGCGTCGTTGCCACGGTATCGACGGACGCCAAGGCGGCAATCCCGCGCGAAGGTGGCGCGGAAGTTGTCGTCGTGCGCCGGCGGGAAGATTTCGTCGCCGTCGTCCGTGATCTGACCGGCGGACGCGGCGCAAGCGTTGTCTTCGATGCGATCGGCCGCGACAGTTTCCATCAGTCCATCGACGCACTCGCCCAGCGCGGCCATCTCGTCAGCTACGGACAGGCTTCCGGCCCAGTCGGAAGCTGGGACATCGGTGCGTTCGCCTCGAAATCGCTTCGCATTTCGCGGCCGAACTATGGCCACTATACCGGCACCCCGGATGATCTCGCCGTCCAGTCGTCCCGCTTCTTTTCAGCGCTTGAAAAGGGCTTGGTCCGCATGGCGACGCCGACCCGTTTCAGGCTTTCGCAGGCGGCGGAAGCCCACGCGAGCCTCGAAGCCGGTGTTACGACGGGTTCGCTTATCCTCGTGCCGTAGGTTCGCCGAAGTTTTCTGGAAAGATCATGCTCGATCAAGAAGTTACGAGCATGATGCGGCTCCGTAGATCGGTGCCGCCTCGCGCTTTTATCCTGTTCGGCAACGGGCAACGCGCTTTATTCTGGTGCCGCCGGGAATTGCGGGGTTATCGAAAAGGTGTGGCGGAAATAATCCCGGAACGCCTTCATGGTAGGCGTGAACTCGATAGTGCGCCGCCACGCCAGCCCGATATCCATGGATGGAACGGGATCGACGGGATCGATCGTTTCGATGCGCTTCCCTTCCAGAGACCATGGCCTGTGGACCATGTCGGACAGGATTGCCACGCCGTGCCCGTTCGCGACCATGGAACGCACCGCTTCCGTCGATGACGTTCTCAGTTTGACGCGGGGACGGTAAGGCGTCTGGCTCCAGTACCGCATCGACGTATGGGCCGCCTCATCGACCGTGAGCATGATGTAAGGCTCCTGCGAAATCTCCTTCAGTCCGACCTTGTCGCGCGAAAGCAGCGGGTGTTTCGAGGGCAGCCACAGGCGGCGTGTCGAACTCTGGAGCGTCTCCGTCGACAGATCGGAATTGACGGTGTTCGAGGTCAGGATGACGGCAAGGTCGTAGCGGTTGGATAGCAAACCCTCCTCGATCGCTTCGCGCGTCAGCTCGAAGAGATTGATCTCCAGCTTCGGAAAATTTCTCGACAACCGATCGATGTGGTGTGGAAGAAAATAGCCTATCACCGTATAAGTCGCGGCAACGTTCAACTGCCCCTCTATGTCGCTGGACGGCACTCTTACGGCCATCGCTTCCTTGAGCTTGTTGAGGATGTCATAGGCATGGAACAGGAATTCCCGGCCCGCCGGGGTCAGTTCCATGCCATGCGACGTTCGCGTGAAAAGATCCACCCCGACACCGGTTTCCAATTCCTTGATTGCCGTGGTGATCGCGGATTGGGAAATGGAAAGATCGATCGCCGCCTGCGATACCTGGCCATGCTCGGCCGTGGAAACGAAGTAGCGAATTTGGCGGATCGTAGGGATCACAGCTGGTATCCGATTATCAGAACTTCATATTGCTTCTATTCTGGAAAAGAAAATACGTTCCCTTCGACAAATCGCATCCATCTTCCTCTATATGGGGCGAGCGCGAATTTTATGTGCGATCCTATCGTGTTATCGACAATTCGCCTGTCAACCACAATATCTTAAAAACAGAATTCTCTTCTTTAATAATTGAATTTTTCAATGACGTAACGTCACGCTAACATTCCTTCGTTCATCCGGCCGAGGACCGGATTGCCGCAGGGACGGGAGGTGTCGCGTGGCAGTTTCCATTGTCGACATCAATTGCGATATGGGCGAAGGCTTTGGGCAGTGGCGCCTGGCGGACGCTGAAGACAGCCAGCTTATCGAGCTTGTCAGCTCGGCCAATATCGCCACCGGATTTCATGCCGGGGATCCGAACCTGATGGAACGGACGGTGCGGCTGGCCGCCGAGCGCGGGGTCGGCATCGGCGCCCATCCCGGCTATCGCGACCTGCAAGGGTTCGGCCGCCGCAGGATGAGCGGCAGCAGCGAGGAGATCACCAACGACATCATCTATCAGGTCGGGGCGCTGCGTGAATTCGCCCGCCGTTACGGGGTCCGCGTCCAGCATGTCAAACCGCACGGCGCGCTATACATGGACATAGCGGCAAGCGAGGCGCTGTCGCGGTCGTTCGTCCAGTATATGCGTATCGTGGCCCCGGACGCCATGATCCTCTGCATGGGCATGTCCGAGACCTACCGCATCGCCAGGGAAGCGGGCCATCCGGTCGCCCGCGAATTCTATGCCGATCGCGAGTACGACGAGACCGGTTCGATCGTCTTTACGAGAAGGGCGCAAAAGCCCGATCCGGACGCCCTTGCCGACAGGGTGCTGAGAGCCTGTGTCGAAGGCAGGGTCCGGACGCCAGGCGGAACCGATATCGATATCGAATTCGAATCCATCTGCTTCCACTCCGATACGCCGGGCTGTGTCGAGTTTGCCGGAAGGATGCGGAGCAGACTCATCGAAAACGGCATCCGGATAGCACCTTTGTCGGAGATCCAGCTTTAGCCGAACACGCCACTGGGGAGGAGAAGATGAGCAAGGTCGAAATCAGATCGCCGCTGCCGGGCACGTTCTACCGCAGGCCCGCGCCCGACAGCCCGCCGTTCAAGCAGGATGGGGATGCCGTCGCCGATTCCGACGTGATCGGGCTGATCGAGGTGATGAAGTCTTTTCACGAGATCAAGGCGGGGACGCAAGGAAACGCGATTCGGTTCCTCGTCGATGACGGCGATGCCGTCATGGCCGGGCAGGCGCTGGCGGAGGTGGACCCGTGACGATACGCACCCTGCTGATCGCCAATCGCGGCGAGATCGCCGTGCGCGTCATCCGCGCGGCCAAGGCTCTCGGGATGCGCACCGTGCAGGTGTATAGTCAGGCCGATACAAACTCGCTTGCGGTCAGGCTGGCCGACGAGGCGATCGAGATCGGGCCGCCGGCGGCCAGGAAATCCTATCTCGATATCGATGCGGTGCTGAATGCGGCGAAAGCGGCGAAGGCGGACGCGGTTCATCCCGGTTACGGCTTCCTTTCCGAAAATGCCGATTTCGCCGATGCGGTCGTCGCAGCCGGCATGAAATTCGTCGGTCCGTCGGGCGACGCGATCCGCCTGCTCGGCGACAAGGTAGCCGCGCGCCGCGTCGCCGCCGAAGCCGGCGTGCCCACAGTTCCGGGCAGCGACGGCCGTGTCGACAATACCGACGTGGCGCGCGAAATCGTCACGCGTATCGGCTTCCCGGTCATGAT
>SCRB01001016.1 GCA_004299545.1 Rhizobiaceae bacterium | reverse complement strand
CGCAGGCGTTTGTTTCGGCTTAGCGGCGCGCTATGATGGAATGGCTGATGATGCCGGTTGGCCGCGGCGAAGCGGAATGAGGTCTCTTTGTGGCGGTGCTTGTGAGCGGGGGCGCCGGCTATATCGGCAGCCATATGGTCTGGAAACTGGTGGACGAGGGCGAGGATGTCGTCGTCATCGACCGGCTGAGCACCGGTTTCGACTGGGCCGTGGCCGGAAAGGCTGAACTCGTCGTCGCCGACATTGCCGATCAAGCGCTGGTCGAGGACACGATGCGTCGCCACAATGTGGATGCCGTCATCCATTTTGCCGGATCGATCATCGTGCCGGAATCGGTAGCCGATCCGCTCGGCTATTATCTCAACAACACCGTGAAGTCGCGTGCGCTCATCGAAAGCGCCGTCAGATGCGGCGTGCCGCATTTCGTCTTTTCCTCTACCGCCGCCGTCTATGGCAGCCCCGAACGGATCCCGATCAGGGAAGACGAGCCGAAATTGCCGGAATCGCCCTATGGTTCCTCGAAGCTGATGACGGAGATCATGCTTCGCGACGCCTCCGCCGCGCACGGCCTCGCTTATACGGCGCTCCGCTATTTCAATGTCTGCGGTGCCGATCCGAAGATGCGCACCGGGCAGTCCACCAGGGGTGCGACGCACCTGATCAAGGTCGCGTGCGAGGTGGCGACGGGCAAGCGCCCCTTTATGGAGGTTTTCGGCACCGATTATCCGACGCCGGACGGCACCTGTATTCGCGACTATATCCATGTGACGGACCTGGTGAACGCGCATTATCTGGCGCTCGGGCGCATGCGGTCGGGCGGTGCAAGCCTTGTGGCGAATTGCGGCTATCAGCACGGCTATTCGGTGCTGGAAGTGATTGCGGCGGTGGAACGGGTCGTGGGAAGAAAACTCGATGTCCGCATGGGCGGCCGCAGGCCGGGCGACGCTATCGCCATCGTCGCCAATGTCGAGCGCTGCCGTTCCGAACTCGGCTGGGAGCCCGCTTACGACGATCTCGACACGATCGTTTCGCATGCGCTGCAATGGGAAGAAACGCTGCGCAGGCGCAATCGTTGACAGGGAAGGGGATACCTTTTCCGTCAAATGGCGATTCGAAAGAAAAGCGCTCCCGCATCGAGCCGGAAGGCGACAGGCCGCTTCTTGACCCGGAAAGGCTGTCTGTGGGATTTCTCCGCCGCTTGCCGAAATGGTTTCCGCGGCGATGCCGTGGCGCCATCTGAAAGCCGGCGTCGCCTGACGCCATCTGAAAGGATGAAATGCAGCACTCTGCGCTGGCCGCCAGGCCGCTGACCCATCTCGACCGGCTCGAGGCCGAATCCATCCACATCTTCCGCGAAGTCGCTGCGACCTTCGCCAAGCCGGTCATGCTCTATTCCATCGGCAAGGATTCTTCGGTCCTCTTGCATCTGGCGATGAAGGCGTTTTATCCCGCACCGCCGCCTTTCCCGTTCCTCCATGTCGATACGACGTGGAAGTTCCGCGAAATGATCGCTTTCCGCGACCGCATGGCGGCGGAATTGGGTTTCGATCTTCTCGTCCACATCAACGAGGAAGGGGTGCGCGAGGGTATCAACCCGTTCGACCATGGCTCGAACACGCATACGCACATCATGAAGACCGTGGCGCTCAGGCAGGCGCTCGACAAATACGGCTTCGATGCGGCCTTTGGTGGCGCCCGCCGGGACGAGGAGAAATCGCGCGCCAAGGAGCGTATCTTCTCCTTCCGCAACGCGCAGCACGCGTGGGACCCGAAGAACCAGCGTCCCGAAATGTGGAAGATCTACAATACCCGCATCGCACCGGGTGAATCGATCCGCGTCTTCCCGCTCTCCAACTGGACCGAGCTCGATATCTGGCAATATATCCTCAAGGAGAATATTCCCATTGTCCCGCTTTATTTCGCCAAGAAGCGGCCGGTGGTCGAGCGCGACGGCATGCTGATCATGGTCGATGACGATCGCATAAAGTTGAGGCCCGGCGAAAGGATCGAGGAGCGCGTGGTGCGCTTCCGCACGCTCGGCTGCTATCCGCTGACCGGCGCGATCGAATCGCAGGCCGATACGCTCGAAGCCATCGTGCGCGAGATGCTGACGGCCGAGACATCGGAGCGGCAGGGTCGCCTGATCGACCGCGACGAGGCCGGCTCGATGGAAAAGAAGAAGCGCGAGGGATATTTTTAATGAGGCATGTAAAGCCTGATATGCCGCGTGGGGATACGGAGCTTCGCGCTTATCTCGCCGGCCAGGAAGAGAAATCGCTTCTGCGCTTTATCACCTGCGGTTCCGTGGATGACGGGAAATCGACCCTGATCGGCCGTTTGCTCTACGACACGAAGCTTATCTTCGAGGACCAGCTTGCGGCGCTGGAGCGGGATTCACGCAAGCACGGCACGGCAGGCGAGGATCTCGATTTCGCGCTTCTGGTGGATGGGCTGGAGGCGGAGCGCGAGCAGGGCATCACCATCGACGTCGCCTACCGCTTCTTCGCCACGCCGAGGCGGAAATTCATCGTCGCGGATACGCCGGGGCATGAGCAATATACGCGCAACATGGCGACCGGCGCCTCGACGGCCGATCTCGCCGTCGTCCTTGTCGATGCGCGGCAGGGCGTGCTGCCGCAGACGCGCCGCCACTCCTTCATCGCTTCGATGCTCGGCATCCGGCACCTCGTCCTCGCCGTCAACAAGATCGATCTCGTGGGCTACTCAAAGGACGTTTTCGAAAGAATCGTCAATGACTATCAGTCCTTTGCCGCCGATCTCGGTTTCCAGACCATCATTCCCATTCCGCTTTCAGCCCGTTTCGGCGACAATGTCATCACCGGTTCGCGCAAGATGCCCTGGTATGAGGGGCCTTCGCTTCTCCGCCACCTCGAAACCGTCGAGATCGGGGCGGATGCGGAGAAGCCGCTTCGCTTCCCCGTCCAGTATGTGAACCGGCCGAATCTCGATTTCCGTGGTTTTGCCGGGACGGTGGCCTCGGGTTCGATCGGCGTGGGCGATGAGGTGGTGGTCGCCAAGTCGGGCCGGCGTTCGAAGGTCAGGCGAATCCTGAACGGCTCGACCGAGGTCGGGCGAGCGGGCGCAGGCAGCGCCGTCACCGTGCTTCTGGAGGACGAGATCGAGCTTTCGCGCGGCAACATGCTGGTGGCGCCGACATCGCGCCCCCATGTGGCCGACCAGTTCACAGCCCGCATCGTCTGGTTCGGCGAGCGACCGCTCCTGCCGGGCCGGCCCTATATATTGCGCACGGAGACAGACAGCACCAACGCGACCGTCAGCGAGCTGAAATATCGAATCAATATAAATAACTTCGCCCATGAGGCGGCGAAATCGCTCGATCTGAACGCCATCGCTGAGTGCAACATCTCGACGCAGACGCCGATCGCTTTCGACACCTATGCGGAAAATCCCGTAACCGGCGCATTTATTCTGATCGACCGCATGACCAATGCGACGGTCGGCGCCGGCATGATTGCCCATCCGCTCCGCCGTGCCGACAACATCCACTGGCAGGCCCTCGACATCGACAGGAAGACCCGTGCCGAATTGAAGAGTCAGACGCCGGCGGTGCTGTGGTTCACCGGGCTTTCCGGCTCGGGAAAATCGACCATCGCCAATCTTCTGGAGAAGAAGCTCGCGGCGTCGGGGCGTCACACTTATATCCTCGACGGCGACAATGTGCGTCATGGGCTGAATCGCGATCTTGGTTTCACCGCCGAGGACCGGGTAGAGAATATCCGCCGCGTCGCCGAAGTGGCGAAACTGATGGCCGACGCCGGCCTGATCGTTCTCGTTTCCTTCATTTCGCCCTTCCGGGCGGAGCGCCGTCTGGCGCGGGAACTGATGGAGGAGGGCGAATTCGCCGAGGTTTTCGTCGATACGCCTTTCGAGGAATGCGCCAGGCGCGACCCAAAGGGGCTCTACGCGCGGGCGCTGAAAGGCGAGATCAAGAATTTCACCGGCGTCGATTCGCCCTATGAGGCGCCGGAACATCCGGAAATCCATCTCGAGACAGTCGGCAAATCACCGGAA
>SCRB01001015.1 GCA_004299545.1 Rhizobiaceae bacterium | reverse complement strand
CGACACCCGCGGCGCACAGGACAAGCGCGTCGGCACCGAGATATTCGATCGACAGGACGTTTCCCGGTATCGTTGCGGGCGTTCCTTCGGCCAACGGATGGAGAGACGCCCGATCGAGCAGCACGTCTTCCGGCCTCAAGCCGAGAACGATATCCGCTCTTGCGTTGCCGGGAAGCAGCGGAACCTCCTGGCCCTTTATGCCGACGCCGCCAGACGGCATTGGAACGAGATCGAGCAGGTTCATCGACGATCCGCCGATGAACCTGGCGGCGAAGAGCGTGGCCGGCCGCTCGTAGAGGGCGGAGGGAGCATCGTTTTGCTCGATATGGCCGCCGTGCATCAGGATCACCTGATCCGCCATGCTCATGGCCTCCGTCTGGTCATGGGTGACGTAGATCATGGTGATGCCGAGCCTTTGCTGCAACGCCCTGATCTCGCGACGCAATTCCTGGCGCAACTGCGCATCGAGGTTCGACAGCGGCTCGTCGAGAAGGCAAACGGAGGCGTGCGCAACCAATGCCCGGCCGAGCGCGACGCGCTGCTGCTGGCCGCCGGACAATTGGCTGGGCTTCCGCTCCAGCAATTGTCCGAGCCCAAGCAGTTCGGCCACGTCATCGAGCCGCTTTTTTATTTCTGCCTTCGGTGTCTTGCGGACGGAGAGGCCGAAGATGATGTTGTCGGCAACACTCAGATGCGGGAAGAGCGCGTAGGATTGGAAGACCATGGCGACGCCCCGCGCCGCGCCGGTCAGGCCCGAGACATCCTTGCCTCCAATCTCGATCCCGCCGGCGGTCGGCTCCTCCAACCCGGCGATCATGCGCAAGGTCGTCGATTTCCCACAGCCGGACGGGCCCAGAAGAACCGCAAGGCGTCCCTGTTCCACCGTGAAGGAGATGTTGTCGACCGCGCGCGTGTCGCCCCATTTCTTTTCAAGGGATTTCGCAGTGACGGTGGCCAAACGACTACTTGCCTTTCACAACGACAGAACCGGAAAGAACGGTCCGGCGCCTAACAAAGCCGGATGACAGGCCGGTGACAAGGGCCGGTGAGCGGCCGGGACAGGGGCCCGTTCCCATGGAACGACTTTCCAGCGGGCTCCCTTCCGGAATGTTCCCCGATCCTCCTGCCGATAGCGGATCATGTCTTGCAAACGCGTGCAACACAACCCCCCGAAGGGCGAAAGCGCGGGCTCGCCTTACCCCTCGTTACCAGCGGCCGGTCATGAAATGGCACCCCTTTCCCCTTCGACGGCAGCTTGGGGTTGAACGCAGCGACCCGGCATCTTCGCCCTGCCCATCCCGCGAGCCGGTGAAAATTCCGCCTGAAATACGCGTGGGAGGTTGGACACATGTAAATTTTTCGAGTACCGATATAAATCGTTTCAGGCAGCACTTGCTTGCCTCGGACGATAAGGGAACAAGCATATTTCCGGCCGGCTCCGGGATGGCTGGAAAAACCAGAGGAAGGAAGCTCTCAATGTCAGGTTTTGGAAAAAGGCAATTGCTGCGGAGCCTCGCCACATCGGCTTGCATGCTGGGCGCGCTCGGTTTGATGGGTGCAACCGCGTCCGCCGAGGACGCCGGCGAGCTGACCGCCAAATCCTTCACCGCCGATTTCTCCGCCATGGCGCAGTTGAAGGACGTCGCCACCAAGGGTAAGGGCAAGATCGGCATTCTCCTGCCGGAGACGACCACGTCCGCGCGCTACACCTCTTTCGACGCGCCTTATCTGAAGAAGGCTTTCGCCGAAGCAGGCCTCGCGGAGGACCAGTTCATCATCACCAATGCGCAGGGCAGCGAATCGACGCAGTTGACGCAAGCGCAATCCGATATTTCCCAGGGCGCGACCGTTCTCCTGATGGATCCGATCTCCTCCGGCGTCGGCGCCTCGGTTGAGTCCTACGCCAAGAAGCATGGCGTCAAGGTGATCGACTACGACCGCCTCACCCTTGGCGGCGACCGTAGCTATTATGTCAGCTTCGACAATGTAGAGGTCGGCAAGAAGATCGGCGAAGGCATGGTTTCCTGCATCGCCGACTGGAAGATCTCGGAGCCCCACATTCTCATCATGCGCGGCGCGCCGACCGACAACAACGCCACGCTGTTCGCGCAGGGCTATGACGGCGTGCTGAAGCCGCATTTCGATTCGAAGGACTATGTGAAGGTCGGCGAACCGGCAGGTACATGGGATCCGGCCGCCGCGCGCACGACCTTCGAGGAGCAATACACCGCCCATAAGGACATCAATGCGGTGGTGACGCCGAACGACGACAACGCCAACGCCGTC
>SCRB01001014.1 GCA_004299545.1 Rhizobiaceae bacterium | reverse complement strand
CACGCTGAACCGGTCGCATTCGCTGCCGACATCCTGGCGCTGGTGGTTTGTGAGATCGGCTCGATGTCGGAACGGCGCCAGGCGCTGCTGGTCGATTCGACGCTGTCCGGCCTCCCGGCCTTCCTGATCGACAATCCGGGACTCAATTCCGGCTTCATGATCGCGCAGGTGACGGCAGCGGCGCTGACCAGCGAGAACAAGATGCTGGCGCATCCGGCTTCGGTCGATTCCATACCGACATCGGCAAACCAGGAAGATCACGTGTCGATGGCCTGCCACGGCGCTTATCGGCTCGGCCAGATGGCGGACAATGCCGCTGCGATTATCGCGCTCGAATGGCTGGCGGCGGCGCAGGGCGTCGATTTCCACCGACCGCTGATGCCCGCGGCGCCTCTGGCGGAAGCGGCGCGGCGGCTGCGCGAGCGTGTGCCGCATCTCGACCGCGACCGCTATTTTGCCGCCGATCTCGCCACGGCGAAGGAAATGCTGCTCGCCGGCGCGGTTGCCGACATCGTCGCCGCGCCGCTGCTCGAAGACAATGCCGCATAGTCTGAAGAACAGGGAGAAGAGACGCGAATGCGGATCGCCCACGTCCCATATGCGCAGGCAGGCGGCCGCCTGAAGATGCTTTATGATCGCATCAAGGGGCCGGACGACAATGTCGATAACGTCACGCTCGCCCACTGCCTCCGTCCGCATTCGATGGAGGGACATATGGCGCTTTAAATGTGTGCTGCACCATGCCTCCACCGCGACGCCGAAATGGTTCCTCGAAACGATCGGCATCTCCGCCGACGGCGACATCCTCGGCCTGTCGCCCGGCAATTCGGACAATCTCGATGACTGGTCCCATCGCTGAACGCATTATCTCGCCGCGCATTCGCCGGCTGAAGGTTGTTCCGCCGCAGGTCAAGCCGCCGGATCCCGGTCCGCTGCATCCGGTGCGCAGCCTGCACCTGAACGAATCGCCGTTTCCGCCGGCGCCCTCGGTGGTCGAGGCGATGCAGCATGCCGCGGCGCGGATCAACCGCTATCCCGATCATGACGGCGGCGAACTGGTGCGGGCGCTGTCGGCACGCACCGGCGTCGCGGCGGAGCGCATCGTCATCGGCGCCGGATCGAACGAACTGCTCTATGCCAGTGCCGATATCGTGCTCGATCCGGGTCACGAGGCCATCGCCCCTCATCCCGGCTTCCCGACCTATGAAAAGGCTATCTCCATGCGTGGCGGCACCTATGTCGGCGTGCCGGTACGCGACGATGGGAGTGTTGACATAGCGGCGACGCTTGCAGCGGTGACGCCGAAGACGCGGTTGGTCTTCGTCGCCAGTCCGCATAATCCGACCGGCGGCATGCTGGCTAAGGCCTACATCGAGCGTCTGGTGTACGAATTGCCCGACGACGTGCTCCTGCATTTCGACGAAGCCTATTATGAGTTCGGACGCCATGCCGGAGGCGTCGAGACACTGCCGATCCTGGAGCGGCGGCGCGGCCCATGGATCGCGACGCGCAGCTTTTCCAAGGCCTACGGGCTCGCCGGCATCCGGGTTGGCTATGGCCTGACGAATGCGCGTGAACTCGCCGACGCCTATCGCAAGGTCCGGGTCAATTTCAGCGTCAACGCGGTCGCGCTTGCCGGGGCTCGTGCCGCGCTCGATGCCGGCAGCCATATGCAGGCGCTGCTCGATCACACGGCGGCGGAACGACGGCGCCTTGCCGCGGCGCTGGAAGGGATCGGCTTCGAGGCGCTGCCGAGCGCGGCTAACTTCCTCACCGTCAGAACGCCGAAGCCGGCCCCGGCGCTCGCCGCCGCGCTGAGGGAGGAGAACATCTTCGTGCTGCCCTTCCCTTGGCCGGGGACACCGGGCGCGATCCGCATCACCATCGGGTCGAGCGAGGATACCGACGCGGTCGCGGCGGCCATGGCGCGTTTGCTGAAGGCACTATGACCGGTATCGCCGAGACGCTGCGCGGCATTGTCGGAGCCGGCGGCGTTCTGGACGGAACCGAGGATTGCACGGGCTACCAAAGCGATCTGACGGGAACGCCGGGCGGGGCCGTGGCCTGCGTCGTGCGCCCGCGCACCGTGGCGGAAGTGTCGGCTGTTCTTGCAGCCTGTTCCATGGCTGTCGATGTTGCCGTTATTCCGCGCGGCGGCTGCTCCGGACTTGCCGGCGGCGCGACACCCGCCATCGGCCGGTCGAATGTCGTCCTGTCGACGGAGCGCATGCGCGCCGTCCGCTCAATCGATCCACTCGGCAATGTGATGGTGGTCGAAGCCGGATGCACGCTCCACGACGCGCAGGCCGCCGCCGCTGCCGCGGGCCGATTGCTCGGACTCGACCATGGCGGCCTCTCCAGCACGATCGGCGGCAATCTCGCTACCAATGCCGGCGGCAACAACGTGCTGCGCTACGGCATGGCGCGCGAACAGGTGCTCGGACTCGAAGTGGTGCTGGCCGACGGACGTATCGTTTCGCAATTGTCGCCGCTGCGCAAGAACAATGCCGGCTACGATCTGAAACAGATATTTCTCGGCTCCGAGGGGACGCTTGGCGTCGTCACGGCAGCGGCGCTCAGGCTCAGGCCGGCGCCCCGGATACGGGTCACGGCCTGCGTCAGCCTGCCATCGATCGATGCGGTCCTGACTTTGTTCAGCAGGACACAGGCCGCGTTCGGTGAATCCGTGACCGCGTTCGAGGCGATGTCGCGCGCGAGCCTTGAACTCCATTTCGCGCATGCGGGTGCGCGCCGGCAGCCTTTCTCGGCTGCTGCTCCCTGGGCCGTCCTGATCGAGGCGGACAGCGCCAGCCGCCATTTCGATCTCAATGGTGCGATGGAAGCCCTGGTCGCGGAAGCGATGGAGGCGGGACTTGTCGCCGACGGCACCATTGCTGCCAGCGAGAGCCAGCGTCGGGCCCTGTGGGCGCTCCGCGAGGGCATCCCGAACGCGATGATCGAGACCCCCGGCGCCCTGAAAAGCGATACGCCGTGCCGATCGATGCGATTGCCGCATTCGATGCCGAGGCGCGCCGCGCCATTGCCGCGATCGTGCCGGGATGCGTACCGGCGCCGTTCGGCCATATCGGCGACGGCAATATCCATTTCAACGTGCTGCCGCCGACGGGCATGAAGGGCAACGCACTCCAGACACTGGCCAGAACTGGCGCGGGCGATCGAGGACGTCGCACTGGCGCTGAGAGGAACGATCAGTGCCGAGCACGGCATCGGCCTGTTGAAGCGCGACGCACTGAAGCGCATGCGATCCGCTACCGAGATCGATGTCATGCGGACAATGAAACAGGCGCTCGATCCGCACGGTCTGCTCAATCCGGACAAGGTTTTCTGAAAAACGTCGCCTCACCGGTCGTGCCGGGCAGATCGATGCCGTTCAGGCCGCCATCCCTACTTCGCCAGCTTTGCCTTCAGCGCGCTGACGTCCCCGGCGCTCATCTCGCCGACGGTGACGACCTTGCCGTCCTTGATCCGCCACAGCCTGAACGGTCCGGTGATGTCGCCATATTTGTCGAAGCTCACCGGTCCAATGACCCCTTCATAGTGGAACGGCTTGCCTTCGCTTATCGCTTTGAGAGCCTTAGAGAATCCCTCCTTGCCGGCATGGACCGCCTCGCCTGCGGTTCCTACGACCTCCGGGATCGCCTTGGCGATGTCCGCCGGTTTCGCGTCGCCGGCCCTGGCGATCGCCAGCCCGACGATGGCGGCGGCATCATATGACCGATCCGCCGCGGGAGCGTCCGGCGAGATGCCGTCGGAGAATTTTTCGTAATTGGCGTTGAAATATTTTGTCGATGCCGTGGGGTTGGTGCCCGACGAGGTGCCGTAGGCGTGTACCAGATATTTCGCGCCGACGGCCTTGATGAAACCTTCCGAGTTCATGCCGTCATTGAGCAGGAAGACCTGCTGCCCGCCTTGCGAGAGCCATGCGCGGGCGATCGTTGCGCCGTCCACCGGATAGCTCACGAGGTAGAGCCCCTGCGGCCCGCCCTTCATCGCCACGGTCGCCTCCGAAGCGTAGCTCGACTGGTTCTGATTGTAGGGCGTGACGGAGGTGATCGTGCCGCCGAGCGCCTTGTAGGCCGCGGCGAACTCCTTCACCATGTTGACGCCGAAATCGTTGTTGACGTGGATCACGGCGAGCTTCTTCAGGCCCTGGTCGATCGCATATTTGGCGGCCACCGTGCCCTGCAGCGCGTCCGAGGTGATCGTCCTGAAGAAGATGCCGTTGGTCTTGCCCTGGCGTGCGAGATCGGTCAGCGTCGGCGAAGACGCCGCCGGCGAGATTTGTACGACGCCCGCCGGTGCCGTCACCGAGGTAAGGATCGGGATCGTCACAGAGGAAATGATGCCGCCGATGATCGCCGGCACCTTCTTGACGTTGACGAGTTGCGTGGCCTGGTCGACCGCCACGGTGCCCTGGGTCTGCGAATCGCGGATATCGGCCGCAAGCTTGCAACCGCCGTCGACGCCGCCCGCTTCGTTGATGTCACGGAAGGCCATCTCGACGGACTTGGCGCCCGCCTGCCCATATTGGCCGGCCGGTCCCGTCAGCCCCATCACCACGCCGATCGTGATCGTGCAATCCTTGGCCTGCGCATCGGCCGGCATCGCCGCGAGAAGCGCGGCACCGGCGAACAGCGTCGTCATCGTTTTCGTCATGTCATTCCTCCCGTTGTTTCCATCCAGCGTTTCAATCGCCGGACTGGGTATCCCATGTTTCCTGCACGTGCAGCCAGGCAACGCCGTTCGGCGCCACCTCCTCCGGCACGAAGAGCGCCGTCGAGATGTGTGATGGTGGTGTCTGGCCCGGCTGGATTTCGCGATAGCCGACCGCTATGCACGCACTTGTGTCGAGGACGATCCGCAAATCGGCGATTTCGATTGTAAACGATTTCGGCATGGTGCCGCGATGAGCCGCAAGCCATGTTTCGAGCGTGGCACGGTCCATCTCGCTTCCGTCCGGCGCGATGCGGCGGAAGTTCGGGAGAAAACCGCGCATGCTGTCGGCGAGCGCCGTTTCGGCGAGGCGGCCGGTAAGCCAGTCGGCGAAGAACAGGTGGCGATCCTTCACCTCCCGCAACGCCTTTTCCGCCAGTCCCGCCGCCACGTCCATCCTCAGGTCCCCGCGTTGAGTTCGTATTTCATGATCGAACCGTGGCGCGAGGTCCGGTCGCGCTCGAGCGTGTAAACGTCGCCCGGCAGGAGCGCCGCCGCGCCGGTTGCCGCGGCGATCTCGGCACGGTCGGCATCCGTCATCTCGAGGTCGGGGATGGCGCAGTTCGAGGCGAGATGCGCCCCGTTGCGCGCCCCGACGATGACGGCCGCCACGCCCTTCCTGTCGAGTATGGCGCGGCTGGCAACGGTCGCGATGTCGCTGCCGTGGCGCATGGCGATCCGGTGGAGGACGGCAAGCAATGCCTGGAACGTCTCCCAGCCGCCGAATTCATCGATGATCAGCTTGTATTTCGTTAGCGAGCGGTTCTCCAGCGCCTCTTGCGGCTCCGGGCGGCCGAGCCAGCGCTCGCCGAGGAAGCCGCCGGCGACGGTTCCATAGCACAGGAAGGAGATGCCCCGCTCGCGCGCCACCGCCGCCATCGTCTTCTCGGGCCGCGCGTCGAGCAGGGAATATTGCAACTGCATGGAGACGAGCGGCACGCCGGCCTCCATCATCGCGATCACACGCGGCGTATCGAAGTTGGTGCCGCCGATATTGGCGATCTTGCCGGCCTTGCGCAGGTCGGCGAGCCAGCCGGCCACGTCCAGCCAGCGCGGTTTTGCGTAATCCCACCAGTGGAACTGGATGAGGTCGAGCCGCTCGACCCCCAACCGCCTCAGCGAGCGGTCGATCGCCGCCTCCACCATCGGACGCGTGATCGTCTTGAGCTGCGAGAGGTCGGGCACGAATTTGGTGTGGACGCGGATCCGCGAGAGCGCTTCGCTTCCACGTCGATCGGCATAGGCGGCACGGAAGGCGCCGATCAGTTCTTCGACGCCGGTATAGATATCGGCGCAGTCGAAGGTCGTGATGCCGGCATCGGCGAAGGCCGTCATGTCCTCGATCGCCTCCTCGGGGGAGACGGCACCATGGCCGCCGGCAAGCTGCCAGCCGCCGCGAACAACCCGCGAGATCTTTTGCCCTGTGCCCAACTCCCGATAGTCCATCGAAGCGCCTGCCCTTTCTCGTCAGTCCTTCGCCAACGACACCGCCGTCGTCTCGCCATGGCTGAAGTGCCTGAGCCGGGTCCGCGTGATGCGGAAGCGTGTCGGACAGTTCGGGTCGGGGCAGGCGACTTCCGCGTCACTGGTCATCCAGTCGTTCGGGTGTGTCGGCCGCTGCTTGGCGGGCAGGAGCGGCAGTAGTGCCGCCAGCGAATAGATCGAAAAGCCCTGGCCATCCGGCAGGTGCAGCATCTCGCCGCGCAATTCGAAAAAATCGCCGGGCTTGGCGCCGCAATAGATCCGCGCGCCAGCGGGCGCCGTGACCTCGACCCTGAGATCATAGAGGGTGAAGCTTTCGTCTTCCGGCGTCGGCGAGTCGCTGCTCATTGCGCCCCTCCCTTCTCGGTGAAAGCCGCGCTCAGGAGTCCGAACGCCCGCGTAATATCGGCCCGCAGCGCCTTGCGGGCGGCATCGGCGTCACCGGCCTCAATCGCCGCGATGATCGCCCAGTGGTGATGCGTCGCCGACAGGCCGTCCCGCTCGACGAAGAGTTCCGCCGAGGCACGGATGAACGGTCCGGACTGCAACCACAGGCTTTCGATGATCGGCAGGAGCACCTTCGAACCGGCCGCTTCATAGATGGTTCGGTGGAAGCGCTGGTTGAGGGAGGCGACGGTGCGGCTGTTAGGCCGCTCGCCATCCCTGACCGCTTCATCGTAGCGCTGCGTCAGCGCCTTCAGGGTCTCGATCGTATCGCTGCCCATATTGGCGACGGCATGCGCCGTCGCCTCGCCCTCGATCAGCGCGCGGGCCGACGAGATGTCCTTCAACCGCTCGACGGTGATCAGCGGCACCCGCACGGACCGGCTCGGCAGCACTTCGAGCGCCTGTTCCGACACGAGCCGCGCCAGCGCCTCGCGCACCGGCATGATGCTCGTTGCGAGCGAGTTCGCGACACTGTGGATCCGCAGCGTCTCGCCGGCTTCGAAGAGACCGGAAGCGAGCGAACCGCGCAGTTCCCTGTAAACGCGCTCGCGCACGGTCTGGCGGTCGATAGGGGTCAGTTCCGAAAGGTTAGAAGCGGGCTTGCGCTTGTGCGGCGCGCCATTGGCCGCATGCGGTTGCCAGATGTCAACGCCGGCAGCGGACCATTCCTCCGTTCCCATCGCTGAACCTCCCTGCGGCGGCCCGCCGGAGCAGGGCGCGCGCGTCACCTTTCGCCGGCGCATGCTCTTGTCAGGAAAAGGCTATCCAAATATCCTGGGGCTGTAAAGTTTGATCAAAGATCAAATCCGGGAGGACGCCGCATTGATGTTTCCGGTCGAGGCCCCGGTGAGGCTTGGTTCGCGGTGAACTCCGCGGTGAGTGATACTGCCGCCGCTGAACGGGTTTCGGCGAGTCCGCCCGGCCGCCTGCCGCCAGCCATCGAGGCGAGCGGGCTGACGAAGGCGTTCGGCGGCGTCAAGGCGGTGGACGACCTGTCGGTTTCGCTCGAAGCGGGCGGCATTCTCGGCCTGATCGGCCCGAACGGCGCCGGCAAGACGACGCTTTTCAGTCTTATCGCCGGCAGCCTTCGTCCCGACGCGGGAACGATCCGCATCGCCGGCGAATCTGTCAGCCGGGAACCCGCGCACCGGCGCATCGCGAGGGGCCTTGGCCGCACGTTCCAGATCCCGCGGCCGTTCCCGCTGATGACGGTGCTCGAAAACGTCATGACCGCCTCGCCCGGCCAGACAGGCGAGAGGCTGATAGCGAATCTCCTCGTGCCCGGCCGGATCGCGCGGCAGGAGCGGGCGGAGGCGGTGCGCGCACGGGAGATCCTTGCCTTCCTGTCGCTTTCGCAGGTCGCCGACCAGCCGGCGCGGGTCCTTTCGGGAGGACAGCGCAAGCTGCTGGAACTCGCCCGCGTCCTGATGGCCCGCCCGCGCGTCATCCTGCTGGACGAGCCGGCGGCGGGCGTCAATCCCGCGCTTCTCGACTTCATCGTCGAGCGTATCGTCGAGATCAACCGGCAGGGGGTCGCCATCCTCATCATCGAGCACAACATGGAACTGGTAGAGACGCTCTGCCCGCGCGTCCTCGTCATGGCCGAAGGCCGCCGTTTTGCCGAGGGGGCGCCACACACCGTTATGCGCGATGCCGCCGTCGTCGAGGCGTTCCTCGGAGGGAACGGTTCGTGACCTTCGCGGCGCCGCCCTCGGCATCGCCCCCGACACCGAGTGACACGGTTCTCGAAACCCGCACGCTTGTCGCCGGCTACGAGGCGGGCCTGCCGATCGTCAAGGGCATCGATTTCCAGCTCCGCAAGGGCGCGTTCGTCACCATATTGGGACCGAACGGCGCCGGGAAATCCACCTTCGTCAAGGCGATAGCCGGCCTTGTGCCGAAGTTTTCCGGCGACGTCCTCCTCAACGGCAAGGCGGTCACAGCCGCCGCTCCCCACCACATGATCCGCAGCGGCCTCGCCTTCGTTCCGCAGACAGAGAACATCTTCGCGACCATGACGATCCGCGAAAATCTGCAGCTTTGCGCCGCCATTCTTCCTGACCGGGCGCTGCTGCGGCAGCGCACCGACGCCGCCTATGCGATGTTTCCGGACCTCGCGCGCCGCCCCGGCCTCCTCGCCGGCAGCCTGTCGGGCGGGCAGCGCCAGATGCTTGCCACCGCACGCGCCCTCCTCGCTGATCCGTCCGTCCTCATCCTCGACGAGCCGTCGGCCGGCCTGTCTCCGAAACTGGTGGCGGAGGTCTTCGGGACGATCGCTACCGTGCGCCGCACCGGCGTCGCGATCGTTCTGGTCGAGCAGAATGTCCGCGCCGCGCTGCGGATCGCCGACGATGCGCTGGTCCTCGTCGAAGGTCGCGTCCGCCATCACGGGCCTGCCGCCGACCTCGTCGACAACCCCGCGCTCGGCGCCATGTTTCTCGGCGATCGCTCCGGCATAAATGCGGAGACTGGCCGATGAACCCGCAGGCGCTCCTCGACGGTCTCGTCGCCGGCTCGATGATCGGCCTCGGCGCGATCGGTGTGACGCTCACTTATTCGATCATGCGCTTCGCCAACTTCGCCCATGGCGAATTCATCTCCTGGGGGGCCTATTTCGCGCTGACGGCGGCGGTCTCCTTTGCCTCGACCTTCGGCATTGGCATCGACCCGCTGGGCCCGTTCTCCTTCGGCTGGGCGCTTCCCCTCGCCTGCGTTCTGTCCGTCGTGCTCACCGCATTGCTGGCGCTGGCACTCGACTGGCTGCTGTTCCGCCCCCTCCGGCGCCGCAATTCGGAGATGATCATCCTGGTCATCGCCAGCTTCGGGGCGTCGATCGCGCTGCGCAGCCTGCTCGAATTCATCTTCACCAACGCCCCGCGCTATTATTCCGACAGCCTGCAGATTTCGATGCCGCTTTTTGCCGGCATCCGCGCCACGCCCGACCAGCTTCTCATGCTCGGCGTGACGGCCGTCCTCTTCATCGGTGTGCATCTCGTCCTGAGCCATTCGGAAACCGGCCGGCAAATGCGCGCCGCCAGCGAGAACCCGGCGCTGGCCGAAGTCGCGGGCATCGACGTCGCGCGGGTCGTCCGTATGGTCTGGATCTTCGGCGGCGGGCTCGCGGCAGCCGCCGGGGTCATGGCCGGCCTCGTCGTCCAGATCAGGCCCTATATGGGCTTCAACCTGCTGCTGCCGCTCTTCGCCGCGGCGATCCTCGGCGGCATCGGCAGCGTGCCGGGAGCCGTCATCGGCGGAATTTTCGTTGGCCTGTGCGAAGCCGTCACCGTCCAGATGATCGGCGCGGAATGGCGCCAGGCCGTTGCCTTCCTGATCCTTGCCGCCGTCCTCGTGCTGCGGCCGAACGGCATCTTCGGAAAGAAAACGCCATGACCGACATCATCGGCTATGGCGGCTTCTTCCTGACGATGGCGCTCACCTACGCCATCATGTGCCTCGGCCTCAACCTGCAATGGGGACAGACCGGAGTCTTCAATGTCGGGGTCGCCGGCTTCGTCGCGATCGGCG
>SCRB01001013.1 GCA_004299545.1 Rhizobiaceae bacterium | reverse complement strand
CAAGAAAGCACCTGCGTCGTCCCCCCGCCCGATCGAACGGCCGCATGCGGTTGCCGGCCGCGTCCTGCCGCTTCGGATCGTGGAGAACGCGCGCGCCAAGCGCCTGACGCTACGGATCGATGCCGACGGCCAGGGCCTTCGCATCACCACGCCGCCCGGCATGAGGATGACGGAGATCGACCGCTTCCTCCTGCGCCATCAGGGCTGGCTGGAAAGGCGGCTGCAAAAGATCCCCGACCGACCTGCCGTGAGGCCAGGCGTGAAAATCCCCTTTCGGGGCGTACCGCACCTCATCGTGCACGAAAGCGGCACGCGCGGCATCGTGGAAGTCAGGCAATTGCCCGAAGGGCCGGCGCTGATCGTCCATGGAGAGCTTCGCCATCTGCAGCGCCGCATCAGCGATTTCCTGAAACGGGAGGCGAAGCGGGAGATCGAACCGCTGGTCGCCAGACATACCCGGAAAGCCGGGCGGCAGGCGGCGGCGGTTCGCTTCAAGGATACGTCGAGCCGCTGGGGCTCCTGCTCGTCTGCCGGCAATCTCTCCTTTTCCTGGCGGATCATGATGGCGCCGCCGGCCGTCATCGACTACCTCGTGGCCCATGAGGTGGCGCATCTGCGCGAGATGAACCACGGGCCGAAATTCTGGACGCTCTGCCGCGAACTCTGCCCCGATACGGACCGCTGCCGCGCCTGGCTGAAGCGCAATGGCGGCGCGCTGCAGGCGATCGGTTTCGGTTGAACCGGCAGGTTAACCGCGCTAACCGGCGCCGGCTTTCGGTTCTATGGTTTTAAGACAACTTTTCCGATGGTCCGGCGGTTCTCCAGCGCGCTGTGCGCCTCGGCGGCCTGTTCGAGCGGATAATGAGAACCTGGCAACAGCTTCAAACCGCCGCTTGCCGCCCGTTCGAACAGGTGACAGAGGTCGGCCCGGAAATCCGGCTGGCTTAACAGGGGCAGCAGGGAAAATCCTCTTATCGACTGGTTCTTCTGGAACATCCGTTCCATATCCGCGGGGACGAGAGCGAACCTGCCCATTGCGCCGAATATCATCTCTCCACCGGGCGCAAGAGCGGCGAGGGATGCCTTTGTTTGCGTACCGCCGATCATCTCATAGATGACGTCTGCTCCGACGCCGCCACTTGCCTCGATGACGTGATCGGGCCAGTCGGCACGCGAATAATCGACCCCGACATCCGCCCCAAGCGATCGCGCACATCGCAATTTCTCAGGCGTGCTCGCGGCCGCGATGACGCGCCTCGCGCCGGCGTCCTTTGCAAGTTGAGCCAGCAGCGAACCGACGCCTCCCGCGGCCGCATTGACCAGCACGGATTTCCCCTTCGGTTGGCTTTGGCGAACCAGGTGGACCGCCGTAAGCCCCTGGACCATCAGCGCAACGGCGGTGTCGAAGGGAAGACCGTCGGGCAGCGGGACAACGGACGCGGCGTCAACGGTGATATATTCGGCATAGCCGCCCGATCCACGGCCAATCGCAAACAGTGGGACAGCGACGCGTGCGCCTACGCCAGGAAAGCCGACACCCACCCCGACTGCCTCGATCTCGCCAGCCACCTCCACGCCCGGAACCATCGGCAATGCGGGGGTCACGGCATAGCGGTCGCGCAACATCAGCGTCTCAAAAAAATTGACGCCCGAAGCCCTGACGCGAACCAGCACTTCGCCGGCTCCGGGTTGCGGTTTCGGCAGGGTGACGACCTCGAGTCCGTCGGGACCGTCGAACCGGTCGAGGCGAATTGCTTTCATGAATGAAGACCTCGCTATCATTTGCTTCCGCCCGGTATAGGTGCAAGAAATACGAGGGTTCTACAGACTTCATCGTGTCATACAGACTTGGAGGTAACCATGACGGAGTCGATCAAACGGCTGCCGTCGCGCCCCGCCGAGCGGGCGTTGAGGGTCATATCGGGCCGATGGAAATCGGTTATCCTCTATCACCTCTTCGAACGCCCGAGGCGCCTGTCGGAACTGCGGCGCCTGATACCAGAAGTCAGTCAAAAGGTTCTGATCCAACAGTTGCGCGAGATGGAGGAGCACGGGCTCGTCCACCGCGAGATATTCCGCCAGGTTCCACCGCGCGTGGACTATTCGGTCACGGAACTGGGACTAAGCTTCGAGCCGGTGTTGCGCGCGCTTTGCGAATGGGGCCAGCATCATGCCGCGGAGCTCAATCAATTGGATTCGCTGGCCGATTGCGCCCTCATCAATTCCGAACGAGGATCGTGACGGGGCGCTACCGGAAGCAGCCGGATTGTGAACAGTCCGTCGTGGCCGCGCGCGTCTCGTAAGGGAGCGAGGGAGTGGTTAGATTCGCTTCAACGTTCCAATGAAGGGAGATGTCCCATGTCCATCAGACCCGTAAAACAGACGTCGCTGGCGCAACCGACGCTGGAAGGCGCCGGCGTCAAGCTCAACCGCGCCTTCGGCTTCGGCGATCCCTCGCTCGCCGATCCGTTCCTGCTCTTCGACGATTTCCGCAACGACCGGCCGGAAGACTATAGCGCCGGCTTTCCCTGGCACCCGCATCGCGGCATCGAAACGATCACCTATGTGCTCTCCGGTTCCGTCGATCATGGCGACAGCCTCGGCAATCGCGGCACGCTCGGCGCCGGCGACGTGCAGTGGATGACTGCGGGCAGCGGCATCATGCACCAGGAGATGCCGAAGGGCGATCCGAAAGGCCGCATGCATGGTTTCCAGCTCTGGGCCAACCTGCCGTCCTCGCTCAAGATGACGGCGCCGCGTTACCAGGACGTCAAGGCCAACGCCATCCCCGAGATCATCGACGACGATGGCACCGTCGTGCGCGTCATCACCGGCGAATTCTGGGGCAAAAAGGGTCCGGTCGAGGGCGTCGCGGCAAGCCCGTCCTATCTCGACGTTTTCGTGCCCGCCGGGAAGAGAAAGATTCTGCCGGTCGACACGCGCTCGTCGGCCTTCGCCTATGTCTTCGAGGGATCAGGCACCTTCCGCGACGCATCGAAGCCTTTCGGCGTGCTGGTCGAGAAGGGACTAGGCGAGGAGGAGCATTATATCCGCGACGAAAGCGGCAACCGCACGCTGGTCGTCTTCGGCGCCGGCGACGAGGTGACGGTGCAGGCCGGCGATCACGGCATCCGCTTCCTGCTCGTTTCCGGCCGCCCGATCGCGGAGCCGATCGCCTGGCACGGCCCGATCGTGATGAATACGCGCGACGAACTCATACAGGCGGTTAACGAGTTGAGGAACGGCACGTTCATCAAGTAAATAAGGCGCGAAATGCGGTTAGGCCTCGTTCCTTCGCCCCCCTCTGGCCTGCCGGACAGAGGGGGGCGCTGTCCCGCGGATCTTTCCCTAAGATGTGCGCCTCAGTCCTTCGGCGCTTTCGCCATTTTCAAATAGGGCAGGATCTGCTTGTAACCGCCGAACTTGGTCTGGGCTTCCTCTTCCGAAATCGCGGCGCCCAGAGCCACGTCCTCGCCCGGCTTCCAGTTGGCGGGCGTCGAGACCTTGTGCTTGGCGGTCAGCTGGATGGAATCGATGGCGCGCAGGATCTCGTCGAAATTGCGCCCCGTCGACATCGGGTAGGTCAGCACCAGTTTGACCTTCTTGTCGGGGCCGATGACGAAGACCGAGCGCACCGTCTGGTTGTCGGCGGGCGTACGGCCCTCCGAACTGTTGCCGGCCGAAGCGGGCAGCATGTCGTAGAGCTTGGCGACCTTGAGTTCGGGATCGCCGATCATCGGGTAGTTGACCTTATGGCCGGTCGCTATCTCGATGTCGCCCTTCCACTTGTTGTGGCTCTCCACCGGATCGACGGAAATGCCGAGGATCTTGGCGTGACGCTTGTCGAACTGCGCTTTCATGCCGGCCATGGTGCCGAGCTCCGTCGTGCAGATCGGCGTGAAGTCCTTGGGATGCGAAAAGAGGACGGCGTAACCGTCGCCGATCCAGTCGTGGAAGTGGATTTCGCCATCTGTCGTGTCGGCGGTGAAGTCAGGGGCTGTGTCGTTGATGCGAAGGCTCATGGTAATTTCTCCCGGGAGATATGATTGGGCCCGCGCCGATGGCGCGGCTGGATCACAGCATAACGCATATTGGCCGCCTGACGAGATGGAGGAGCGCGATTTCGTGCATCCGGAAGAACAGAATATGCCTTTTCGCGGAGGTATGAGAAAAATTATTCCGTAAACGCGGTTTCCTCTTGGCCTGCGGGCAACGGATCCATGCAGGGAGGGGAGAGTATGTTTCCG
>SCRB01001012.1 GCA_004299545.1 Rhizobiaceae bacterium | reverse complement strand
CGCATGGCAAATCCGACCGTCCCGCCTGGTTCCTCACCGATGAGGCTCGCCATCCGCCGGGCGGCGGCGCGCGCGGCGAGGCGGCGCGGTTCGAGAAGGACGATCCTGCCCTTCCCGATCCAGCCGCTTTCCAGAAGCGCCAGCGGCACAAGCGTCGTCTTCCCCGCACCCGGCGGCGCGACGAGGACGGCGGAGCCATCGCCCTCCAGCGCAGCGCCAAGTTCGGGCAGGACGGCATTGACAGGAAGATCGGTCGGAAGAGGCAATGTCTTTACCGGATCGAATGACGACGACGCCGGCAGTTACCCTGTGGATAAGAAAATTGGAATATGGGGACCACACGGATAACGACGGGCGGAGGCGTTCACCACGGATTCATCCTGCCAAAGGCAGAAAGACGCATGCGCTACGCCATCTACTACACGCCGCCGGCGGACTCCCCGCTCGTCCGAACGGCTTCGGCCTGGCTCGGCCGGGACGCTTTTTCGGGACGCCCGGTTCCACACTCGGCGGACGCACACCTGCCGGCGGAGAGCGTCAGCCGCCTCACCAGCGCAGCAAGACGCTACGGCTTCCATGCAACACTGAAGGCGCCGTTCCACCTTAGAGAGGGCAGGAGTGAAGCCGAATTGATCGCCGCGGTCGATGCTTTCGCCGCGTCGGTGAAGCCCTTTCCCGTCGCCCTCGAAATCGGCCGGATCCGAGGCTTTTTCGCCCTCACCTCAAAGGGCGCCAACAAACCGCTCGACCGCCTTGCAGGGGATGTCGTCGCAACCTTCGACCCCTTCCGGGCGCCGCTCAGCGAAGCGGACATCGCCCGGCGCAAACCCGATAGGCTTACGCCGGGGGACCTGGAGAACCTCCACCGGTGGGGCTATCCCTATGTCTTCGATACATTCCGTTTTCACTTGACACTGACAGGCCGCGTCTGGCCGGCCGAAAGCGCGCCGGTGGAGGCGGCCCTCACGCGGCTGTTCGAACCGCAACTGGCCGAACCGCTCACTTTCGGATCGCTCGCGCTGTTCGTGGAAAGCGAGGCCGGAGCGCCCTTCCTCGTCCGGTCGCTCCATCCTTTCAGGGGGAAAGCCTGAGAGCGGCGGACCTATCCGTGATCCTTGCGGCCGCGGCAAAGAACGATCGGGTTGGAATAGGCGCTGTCGAAGCCGCTTCCCTGATAGACTGTCACGTTCTTCGCGCCCGGCGGCAGCATGAACGAGCCTTCGACCGTCTGCTGCCCGTTTTCCATCGAGTGGAGCGACCAGCTATAGGTGCAGAACTGTGCGGGAGCGTTCGCGTCGACATGGCTGCAAACCAGTTGCGCGCCGCCCAACATGGCCATCCCGGCGCAACTCACCGCTTTTCCCGCTGCACCGGCCGGTCCCGCAGCAAGGATAAACACGGCGCTAACCATGATCAGACGATTCATCGTCCATACCTCGGTGTATCGCATTGCGACATTTCGGCATCAGTCGGATTCTCTTGGTTCCAGCGCTGTAGAGCGTCTTGCGCGAGGCGTCCAGCAGGATTATATGCTCTGCGATAATAAGCAGGCCTATAAACAGCTTCCATATTGTTATGGTGCCCACCCTGTCCTCCAATATCAGCTTCGCGCTCCACGATGTCGCGCGGCTGCAGCGCAAGCGTTTCGAGCAGCGCTCCCGTTCGTTCGGCCTGACGCGGGCGCAATGGCAGGTGCTGGCGATCCTGTCCGCCAATGAAGGCGTCAACCAGAACGGCCTCGCGGAATTGATCGAGATTACGCCGATTACGCTGGCGCGGCTGGTCGACAAGATGCAGGCCCGGGGACTGGTGGAAAGGCGGCGTCATCCGACGGACCGCCGCTCCTGGCTGCTCTATCTGACTCCCGCCGCCCGGCCGTTGCTCAACACGATGCGAGTGACCGGCCACAGAACCAGCCAGGAAGCATTCGCCAGCATAGGCATGGACGAACAGGAACGGCTCCTCAAAACGCTTTCCCTTATCAAATCCAACCTGCTCGAGGCATGCGCGCTTCCTGCAAACGAATCCGAAAAGACCCACGGCTGATAAAACAAGATGTCCGCAAAAAGAAAATACCAGGACGACCAGGTCATTCACCTCAATGAAGGGCGCCTCGATGAAGGGCGAGAGCAGCGCGAAGACGTTGCCAGGATCGAGAAAGGCGAACTGGAATCGCCAGTGACGCCAGAGCCGGCGGCAGCGGAGACGGTGGCCGAACGCCCCGTACCGGCCGGAACGCCGGTCGAGCCCGCTGTCGTCTTCCCGCCGAAAAAGGCGAAGCGCAACCGGAAGCGGCCGCTGCTTTTCGCGCTGCTCCCTGTTGCGCTCATCGCCGGCGGTTACGTCTATGTGACCGGCGGCGCGGTAATGACGACCGACAACGCCTATCTGCGCGCACGCTCGCTTTCGATCTCGACGGACGTGTCCGGTACAGTCGCGGAAATCGATGTTCATAACAACGAGGTCGTCAAAAAGGGGCAGGTGCTTTTCCGCCTGAGACCGGATTCCTTCAGAACCGCGCTGGATGCCGCCAAGGCGCAGCTCGGAACGGTCCGCAATCAGGTTCTGACGCTGAAAGCGAGCTACCAGCAGGCGCTGGCCGGGATCGCGCAAGCCAAGGCCGACCTGCCCTATTATCAGGAGACTCTGCAGCGGCAGAAGGATCTGCTGGCAACGTCCACGGCATCTAAAGCGGCCTACGACCAGGCGCGGCACGATCTGGTGACAGCGCAGCAGAAGGTCACTGTCGCCGAAGCCCAGGCAAAGGCCGTCCTGGCCCAACTCGGCAACGATCCCGATCAGCCCGTTGAGCAGAACCCGTTCTATCTGCAAGCGAAATCCGCGGTCGAGGACGCCCAGCGCGACTATAACGACTCGATCGTCAAAGCGCCTTTCGACGGTGTCGTCACCAATGTCGACGCCTTGCAGGTCGGCCGTTACCTGCCGGACTCGACGCCCGCGTTCAGCCTCGTGTCACAGAACGATCTCTGGGTCGAGGCGAGCCCCAAGGAAACGGAACTGACCTATGTGCGCCCCGGCCAGAAGGCGACGATCACGGTCGATACCTATCCGGGCGTCGAGTGGCACGGGAAAGTCACCAGCATCAGCCCGGCATCGGCCGCGAGTTTCTCGCTCCTGCCGGCACAGAACACCAGCGGCAACTGGGTGAAGGTGGTGCAGCGCATCCCGATGCGCGTCAGCATCGAGGACCCCGCCGGCAAGCCGCCACTCAGGGCCGGGATGAGTGTCGAGGTCGACGTCGAAACCGGCCACGCGCGCGGCTTTCCCCTTTTCCTGAAGAACCTCTTCGGAGGCTCCGGCAAGAGCCATGGCTAGTCCCGCCAGCGGCGCGGAGGCGACGACACCCGTCGCCAACCGCGGCGCCATATCGTTCTGCGTCGTTCTCGCCGTCATCATGCAGGCGCTGGACACGACGATCGCCAATGTCGCACTCCCCTATATCCAGGGCAGCGTGTCCGCGAGCTATGACCAGGTCAACTGGGTACTGACTTCCTATATAGTGGCGGCCGCGGTGATGACGCCGCCTTCGGGCTATCTCGCGAACCGTTTCGGGCGCAAGCGCATCCTGATGATCTCGATCACCGGCTTCGCCATCGCCTCGATCCTGTGCGGGCTCGCCCAGTCGCTCTACCAGATCGTCGGCTTCCGCCTGCTCCAGGGCCTGTTCGGCGCGGCGCTGGTGCCGATCTCGCAAAGCATCCTGCTCGACATCTACACGGTCGAGGAACGTGGTTCGGCAATGGCGATGTTCGGCATCTCGGTCATGGTCGGACCCGTGCTTGGGCCTGTCCTCGGCGGTTGGCTGACGGAAAACGCCAGCTGGCGCTGGGTTTTCTATATCAACGTTCCCATCGCCGTGGTCGCGCTGGTCGGCATATCGGTCTTCGTCAGCGAAACGAAGAAGGATATGTTCGCGCGGCTGGACTGGCTGGGTTTCGGGGCGCTGAGCGTCGCCATCGCGGCCTTGCAGATGGTTCTCGACCGGGGCGAGCAGTTGAACTGGTTCTCCTCGGGCGAAATCATTATCGAGGCGATCGTGGCAGCCTCGGCCTTCTATGTCTTCCTCGTCCACACCTTTACGGCCAAGGGAACGTTCGTGAACCCGGCGCTGTTCCTCGACCGGAACTTCGCGGTCGGGATGATCTTCATCTTCGTCGTCGGCATCACCTACCTGGCGTCGCTGGCGCTGCTCACACCCTATCTGCAGACATTGATGGGCTATCCGGTCCTTACCGCCGGCATCGTCATGGGGCCGCGCGGCCTCGGCACCATGATGTGCATGTTCTTCGTCGGCCGGCTGATCAACAAGGTCGATACGCGTCTGCTTCTGCTGGTGGGGTTCCTGGTCACTGCCTGGGCGATGTATCTGATGGAAGGATGGACGCCCGACGTCTCCGAGTGGGAGATTGCGGTGACGGGTTTCGTCCAGGGCGCCGGCCTCGGCTTCCTCTTCGTGCCGCTCACGACCGTGACCTTCGAAACCCTGCCGGCCAGAATGCGCGCCGAGGGGACCGGCCTCTATAATCTTTCGCGCAATATCGGTTCCAGCGTCGGTATCTCCATCGTGATGGCGCTCCTGAGCGAAAACACCCAGGCCAACCACGCCGACATCTCGACCTATGTGACGCCGTTCAATCCGGTGTTCCAGAACCCCGAAGTGATGAAGCTGATGAGCCCGTTCACCGAGGCTGGCCGCGCCGCACTTGACGGCGCGGTAACGCTACAGGCGACCATCATCAGCTATGTCGATGATTTCAAGCTGATGACCATATTGTCTATCGTCGCAATCCCGTTGCTTCTTCTGCTGCGCAAGGCGGACCGGCCTCAGGCGATGGATCACAGCGTCGTCATGGAATGAGCAGCGCCCTCACCCGCCGGCCGCGGACAAATTCCATTTTCCTGTGAGAGCATGACCGTTTCGGAAACCGGTAATCACGTTTCCGGACCATGCTCTATTCCGCGGCATCCTGGACGCGCGGCGCCGCCATGTTGACGTCCGCATCCACATGGTCCTCGAACTTGGCGAAATTGTCGATGAACATGCGGACGAGCTTCTTCGCCTGACGGTCATAGGCCGTCCCGTCCGCCCAGGTCCGGCGCGGGTCGAGGATCGTCTCGTCGACGCCGGGAACCGCGACCGGGACGGCGAAGCCGAAATGAGGATCGGTGCGGAACGTCGCATCGTGAAGCGAGCCGTCGAGGGCGGCGGCGAGGAGGGTCCTTGTCGCCTTGATCGGCATGCGGCGGCCGGTGCCATAGGCACCACCCGTCCAGCCGGTGTTGACGAGCCAGCAATCGACATCGTGTTCGGCGATCAGGCGACGCAGCAGATTGCCGTATTCCGCGGGATGACGCGGCATGAAGGGCGCACCAAAACAGGTCGAAAAAGTCGCTTCTGGCTCGGTGACCCCCTTTTCCGTGCCGGCAACCTTGGCGGTGTAGCCCGACAGGAAATGATACATGGCCTGGG
Source organism: Rhizobiaceae bacterium (assembly GCA_004299545.1). Classification (GTDB taxonomy): domain Bacteria; phylum Pseudomonadota; class Alphaproteobacteria; order Rhizobiales; family Rhizobiaceae; genus Mesorhizobium_L. Next base: position 1,168 of record SCRB01001012.1, on the reverse strand, counting down.
CCGGCGTCAGTTTGGCGACCGGCGGCAGCACGCCGAAGGCATCCGCCGTCAGCATGATGACGTTCTTCGGATGGCCGGTGCGGCCCGTCGGGCTCGCATTGGCGATAAAATGAAGCGGATAGGCGCAGCGCGTGTTTTCGGTCAGCGAACCATCATTGAAGTCCGGAACGCCCTCTTCGTCGAGGACGACATTTTCCAGAATGGTGCCGAAACGCTGCGTCGTTGCGTAGATTTCGGGCTCGGCCTCGGGCGACAGGCGGATCGTCTTGGCGTAGCAGCCGCCTTCGAAATTGAATAGGCCGTCGGGCCCCCACCCATGTTCGTCGTCGCCCAGAAGGGTGCGGCTCGAATCCGCGGAAAGCGTCGTCTTGCCGGTGCCCGAAAGGCCGAAAAAGATAGCCGGATCGTCGTCCGGACCCACATTCGCCGAACAGTGCATCGGCATGACGCCGCGCGCCGGCAGCATGTAGTTCAACGCGGTGAAGACCGACTTCTTCATCTCGCCGGCGTAGGAGGTGCCGCCGATCAGCACGATCATCCGAGTCAGGTCGACGGCGACGACGGTTTCGCTCCGGCATCCATGACGTGCGGGGTCCGCCCTGAAGGAGGGCAGGTCGATGACCGTCATTTTCGGCACGAAACTTTCCAGCGCACCACGATCGGGGCGGATCAGGAGATTGCGGATGAAAAGCGAATGCCAAGCATATTCCGTAACCACCCGGACCGGCAAGCGGAAGGTTTCGTCGGCGCCGCCGGCAAGGTCCTGAACAAAAAGCTCCTTGTCTTTCACATGCGCCTGAAAGTCCGCATAGAGCGTTTCGAAATGCTCCGGCGCCATGGGCGCATTGTTGTCCCACCAGACCACGCCGTCGGTATTGGCATCGCGGACGGTGAACTTATCCTTGGCGGAGCGGCCGGTATGCCGCCCTGTCACGGCCATCAGCGCACCCGCGGCGGTGAGCCTCGCCTCGCTTCTGCGAAGCGCCTCCTCGTAAAGACAGGCCGCTCCGAAATTGAAATAGGCGACGGCGGCTCCCGAAAGACCGGAACTTTCAAGACCGCAGTGCGGGTTGTGCCAGCCGAATTCTTTCATCCTCGATGCCTTACCTCTCCGTTATGAAATGATCAGGCGCCGCCGCTTCGACCAGGCGCCATTTTTACACAAGGG
>SCRB01001011.1 GCA_004299545.1 Rhizobiaceae bacterium | reverse complement strand
GCCGTGCCCATTCCCGCAGACGTCCTGATGCTGCCGGGATACTTCGGGTTCCTCGCGAATTTGGTGACGCTTGACGTCCCGGCGTCCAATCTCGTCACCCGCCAGGCCCTCGGCTGGGAGCCGTCTCAGCCGGGTCTGATCGCGGATCTCGATAACGGCCATTACTTCCCCGGCGGCTGACCCGCTTGGTGGCCACGAACAACATTCCACGTCTTTAGGAGATTGAACATGAGCACGATCAGCATCATCGGCGCAGGAACCATGGCCACGGCGATCGCCGGCCGCATCGCCAAGGCCGGGCATGCCGTTGAGGTGATCACTCGCGACCCCGCCAAGGCGCGGGCGCTGGCCGACCAACTTGCAGCCGGGGCGACCACAGGGACCTACGGCGTCGTGCCGGCGGGTGATATCGTCATCCTCGCCGTGCCATACAGCAGTGCGGCGGCGGTGGTAACCGACTTTGGGGAAGCGCTCGACGGCAAGGTGATCATCGACATTACCAACCCGGTTGCCCCCGACCTCTCGGGCCTCGTCACTCCCCATGGCAGTTCTGGCGCGCAGGAAACCGCCAAGGGTCTCCCGGTCGGCGCTCAGGTCGTGAAGACGTTCAACACGATCTTCGGTCGCGTACTTGCCAAGGGTGGACGCCTCGACACGTTTATCGCAGCCGACGATGCGGAGGCGAAGGCGCGCGTCTCGACTTTCCTCGAAAGTCTCGGGCTGCGTCCGCTCGATGTCGGCGGCCTGCACATGGCCCAGACGCTCGAGGCGCTCGGCCTGATGATGATCGGCCTGGCCAAGAATGGCGTCGGCACTTGGGATTTCGCCTTGAACGTCGATATCAGCTGAATCGGCGAAACGGCATTGGCTGCACTACCGCACAGGGGCCGTAACCGGGCTGTCAGGTTTTGGCGGCAGTCGCGCAGATTGCTGCCGTTCGTGTGCCAACCTCATCTCTGTCGTTCCAAGATCATGAGCGGCAGCTTGCCAAAAGCTGCCGCTTTAGCGCATCCAACTATAGGCATGACCGTGACCCATGAAGGAACTGTCGGCTTGGGAGTTCAAAATAGTTGCCGTTGGGAGCGGCGGACCTTCAGGCGACGACGGAACTGTCTCGATCCAGTTTTCGCGTTGTATGCTAACCTAACATTTCATTCCTGTGCGTCACCGATTCCGTGTCTCCGGTTGACCTTTTGTTTCCGCGTTTCCTGTATAAGATCGAAGGAGGGAACTGCTGAAGTCGGCAGCTTGGAAGGCTCGAATCTTTGTCCAACGCGAAACAAATATTGGCGATGTTGCACAGTCGCGCCGAAGGCGACGATGAGCAATTTTATTCGATCGCGTTGCAGGTGGCCGCTTCCGAAGCACGACAGGGACGCCGCTCCAGCGCCGAGGCGCTTCGTTCCGCCGTTGAAACCGCACGGAAATCCCGCAGGGAATCGCCCATCACCATCCAGTTCGCGAAGCCGCGCGGCGAGCTGCAAGGGCTGATAGAGCACCGCGAACCCCGCTACACCCTCAAAGACGTAGTGTTGGACGAGACACTTCGCGCGCGTCTTGATGAATTGGTGCGCGAGCAGCAGAAGCGGAGCTGGCTACGCGAGCATGGCAAGACGCCCAACCGCCGCGCGCTGTTCGTCGGCCCCCCCGGCTCCGGCAAGACCATGACCGCCGAGGCGCTGGCAGGGCAGCTCCTGCTTCCGCTTTTCGTCATCCGGCTGGAAGGACTGATAACGCGGTTCATGGGCGAAACCGCCGCGAAGCTGCGGCTTGTCTTTGACGAAACCGCGAAGCGGCGGGGCGTCTATTTGTTCGACGAGTTCGACGCGGTAGGCGGGCGGCGCAATGCCACCAACGATGTTGCGGAGATGCGCCGTGTCCTCAATTCCTTCTTGCAATATATGGAGGAAGAGAACTCGACCGACAGCCTCATCATCGGTGCGACGAACCATCCCGACCTGCTCGACAATGCGCTGCTGCGCCGCTTCGACCTCGTGCTGGCCTTCGAGATGCCGTCGCAGGAACAGGTGAAGCGGATCGTTCTGGCCGCCCTGCGTCCGTTCAAGGCCCCGCGCCTTGCATGGAAACCCTTGTTCACAGCCGCAGAGGGATTGAGCCAGGCGGAGATCACCCGCGCGACGGAGGATGCCGTAAAATCGGCGATCCTCAGCGAATCCGATACCGTCACTTCCGATCAACTCGTCCGGCGGCTAACCGAACGGCGCGCCATGCAGGAGGCTTTCTCCAACACGAAATCCGGCTGATCCGACATGCCCGATTTCGTGCTGCCACATCTCGACATTTCCGATCGCCGTCAGCCAAGCCTTTATAAGGCGCCGTCGCGCAATATGGGCGGCGGAAGCGCGCCGCGCATCCGCGAACAGCATGGGGCAATTCTGCTTGGGCATGCTGCAGGTTGATGCCTGCGAGCGCGGCTGGTAATTGGCGCAGATAAGTAGCAGGCGCCCCGACCAGGCTGGCGAGCTGGCCGAAGCTCCAGTGGGTCGGTGTAACCGGCGCATGGGCTTCCGGCAGCATAAGCGTCAGCCGCTCCGGATTGTCACGAGACGCCTCAACGCGGATGGCCTCGCTCTCGATGATGCGCGTCTTGCTGCGTTCGGATCGGCGCTTCACCGAATTATGCAGGTCCGTGAGTGACAGATACCGCTCGTCGGGCGGCCGGTTGAACCATTCCGACGACACGCGGCCAATGTTCTGGCCCCTGCTGACGTCGACCTTATAACCGTTCGGCGCACTGCGTATCGGCGACTGAATTTCCATATGGGTCATGGTCTTGCTCCGCGACGGGTGCCGGGAGCCTCTCTCCCGGTCCTCACCCGCCGCAGCCAGCCGGCCTCCCCTCTGCCTCTACCTGCGCCAGCCCGCGCGAAGCGCGGCGCGCTGCCGCATCGGCCGGTCGCAGGCCGCGCATCCTCGAAACAGTGCCCGCATTCAGATATCCCGAGGGTTGCGTCGTCGGTGAAAGCGTGAATCAATGACGATAGGGGATGTGGCGGCGTCCGGGAGCAATGGAGGCGATGCGACGGTTCAGACTTGCTGACAAGGTGATCGAGGACACAGCGCCGTATTTGCAAAGCGCGTTAGCGGATGCTTACCGAAGACGGATCAGACCGCATTGTCTGTGCAAGGAAGGTGGACTTCCAATGTACATTGCCCGAATTGGCGATCAGTACTTGGTCAAGCGCATGCCGCTTTCAGGTGGTGGGCACGATTCGAACTGCCCATCCTACGACCCACCGGACGAACTGACAGGCCTCGGCGTGCTGACGGGAAGCGCCATACAGGTGGATCCGGAGAGCGGAATGTCGGCGCTGAAAGTGAGCTTCAGCCTGACGAAAATCGGGACACGGGCGCCGCCGAATCCGGGAACAAATGCAACCGACACCATCGTCGGTGATGCGAAGAAGCTGTCGTTGCGCAGCCTGCTGCATTACCTCTGGCAGCAGGCCGAACTGACAGCGTGGACGTCGCGATGGGCGGGCAAGCGGCACTGGTGGAATATTCGGTGGCATCTGACAGAGGCTGCCGGCCAGATGACGGTGAAGGGCGGACCGCTCAGCGAGATACTATTCATACCGGAACCGTTCCGAGCGACGGATAAGAGCGCGATCGAACAGCGTCGGACCGCAGCACTTGCACCCGCCATCCCTCCGAAGAGCGGCCCACGCAAACTGATGATCCTGGTCGGTGAGGTGAAGGATTTTGCACCGGCGCGCAGCGGACATCGGCTGATCGTAAAACACCTGCCGGATTTTCCGCTCATGTTGGAAGAAGGTCTCTATAAACGTCTCCAGGCCCGCTTCGAGAACGAGCTGGCGCTTTGGGGAGCGGACGAGGCTTCTCACCTGATCGCCATTGCGACGTTCGGGCTTACGCCAGTCGGTCTCGCGGTCGTGGAGGACATGGCGCTGATGGTCGTCGCCGAAAACTGGGTGCCCTACGAGTCCGCTTACGAGAAGAGGCTGGTCGACGCACTGGCCAAGTTGCGTGAGCGCAGCGTCAAGGGACTACGCTACAATTTGTCGGCCGAAAAGCCGACCGCGGCTGCAATTTTGCAGCGTTCATCGCAGCCGATGGCGCTCTATGTCGTTCCACCCTCGGCCGACGGAGCTTATGAGGAAGCGTTGGACGACCTGATTGCATCGCGGCCGGAGATCGGTATCTGGATCTGGCGCACTTCCGAGGGCGACATGCCTCCCCTTCCGATGAACACCTAATGAAGGCTGGCACGCCCACTCCGGTTAGTTTGATCTGCGTGGAGTATGTCCTTGCCCCTTCGACTAGCGCGGCCTGCGACTATCCTTGTCCAAGACGCCTGCATAGTTCATCGAGCGGTCCGAGTGATTGGCAAACGAGCTTCAACTCTCCGACGTTGCCTTTGAGCGCAATCGTCACTCTCATGCCAATCGCATCCGAAAGCTTCTTTTCGAGCAAGAGCAAGTCGGCATCTTTCGCTGCAGAAGCGGATCGCGAGATCGAGGGTCTTTCTGCCGCAGGCGTCTGCGCGAGCGCTTCTGCTTGCCTCACTGACAGCCCGTCCTCGACAATGCGGCGCGCAACCTCTGTCGGGTTATCGGCGGTGACCAGAGTGCGGGCGTGACCGGCGGACAGCGTCCCGCTGACCAGCATATCGTGGACCACGTAGGGTAACTTCAGAAGCCGCAGGGTGTTGGCCACGTGGCTGCGGCTTTTGCCGATGACCTGCCCGAGATCCGCCTGGCTGTAGCCATGCTCATCAATGAGCTGCTGGTAGCCCCGCGCCTCCTCGACGGGATTGAGGTCAGCGCGCTGGACGTTTTCGATAATCGCCAGTTCCAGCGCCGTACGATTATCGACGTCTCTAATGATAACGGGCAGTTCCGCTAGCCCGGCTCTTTGCGCCGCGCGCCAGCGTCGTTCGCCGGCGATAATCTCGTAGCGGCCCGGCTGATCGGGAGATGAACGAACGACGACAGGTTGAACAACACCATGCTTTTGGATCGACTGCGCCAGATCGATCAGATCGGCTTCACCAAAACTACGCCGTGGGTTGCGCGGGTTCGGGGAGACGAGTTCGATCGGAACCGAGCGGTCCGGCGCCAGTTGGTTTGCCGGCTCGGGAGCCGGACTGTTCACGTCACTGATCAGGGCGGCAAGACCCCGTCCAAGGCGTCTTCCTGGAGGCTGTTCGTTCATCAGCTCATTCCCGTATCGCGAACACGATGATGCATAGCGGCGGTTTGGGCAATCATTTCGACAATGAAGCGCCGCACCTGCTGTCGCGTCCAAATGACCGATAATCTTGCCTTCGTGAACACGCTCGGAGCCGCGCAGTTCGAGAGAACGGCTTTCGTCATATCCCGCGAGGATGACCAGTTCTTCGAACCGGTCATCCTGCCATCCTTGCCGTTGAGCCGTTCGCTTTGAATGCCGCCATCAGCATTGGCCCGACGGTGAACTCCCCTGCCCTCGCCTTCTCGGTGAGCGCCCTCAGGTACCCACCAGCC
>SCRB01001010.1 GCA_004299545.1 Rhizobiaceae bacterium | reverse complement strand
CATGGCGCCGCCGCTCGACGACGGCACCGGGACGTTCCAGCCGAGCGATATAGAGGTAACGACGATCGATGTCGGCAATACCGCCGGCAACGTGATCCCCGGCAAGGCGACGGCCGCCTTCAACATCCGCTTCAACGACCGCTGGAGCGAAGAAAGCCTCAAGAAGGAAATCCAGGGCCGGCTCGAATGCGCCGCCGCCGATCCGGGCTTGCGCCCCGGCAGGGAGGCGGCGCCCGCCCGTTTTGACCTCGAATGGCGTACGCGGCCGAGCCCCGTATTCCTCACCCGGAACGACCGGCTGATCGGCACGCTCAGTGCGTCCATCGAGGCGGTCACGGGCCGTAAGCCGGGCCTTTCCACCTCTGGGGGAACCTCGGACGCGCGCTTCATCAAGGATTATTGTCCAGTGGTGGAATTCGGCCTTGTGGGGAAGACCATGCACATGGTCGATGAACGCGTTTCGCTGGCGGATCTCGAGACATTGACGCGTGTTTACGAGCGCTTCATCGCGGACTGGTTCGGACATGCCGCCCTTTGAGTATGTTCAGCGGCATCTTGCTGCCGCGTGGCGGATGATGAACGGCAAGGCGGACGGCGTGCGCGCGCTCGACATCTCGGCCGACGGCTTCTGGAACTCCTTCTTCGGCATCGTCGTGGCGCTCCCGCCCCTGATCGTCAGCTGGGTATCCTATGCCGACCTGTCACAGGATCTCTCGGAAGCATTTCGCGACAGGATGGCCGTCGTCGCGAAGCTGGCGGTGATCGATCTGGCCTCATGGGTGGTGCCCATCATCGGGCTGGCGCTGGTGGTAAAGCGGATCGGGCTCAGCGATCGTTTCGTGCACTACGTGATCGCCGGCAACTGGTCGACCGCGATCATCGCGTGGCTGATGGTGCCGCCGTCGATCGTGCTTCTTTTCGCTCCCGATACGCGCGAATTCGCATCGCTTCTTTCGCTGGTCCTCTTCATTCTCTCGCTGGTCTTCGACTGGCGGATGACGAATGCAGCGCTCGGCAAGGGCGCCGTAGTCGCGAGCGGCCTCTTCGCCAGCATGGTCGCCGCCTCGCTGGCGATCCTGATGGCGCTGCAATGGCTTTTCGATATCCAGTAGGAGAAAACGCCGTGGTCAGTAATCCACGGCGACAAGATAAAGCCCATGCGGTGGCGCGACCGGGCCGCATGCGGTGCGATCCGCGGCGGCAAGGGCGCCTGCGACATTGGCCGCGCTCCACGCGCCTTCCCCGACACGCTTCAGCGTGCCGACCATGGATCGCACCTGATTGTGCAGGAAGGAGCGCGCCGTGGCGCGGATTTCGATCTCGTCTCCGTTTCGCGCGACATCGAGCCTGTCGAGGGTCTTGACGGGGCTTTTCGCCTGACAGTGGGCCGAGCGAAAGGTGGTGAAGTCATGATGCCCGACAAGCGCCTGCGCCGCGTCGTGCATCCGATCCGCGTCGAGCGGCTTCGACACCCACCAGGCTTGGTGCCGCATCAATGCCAGGGGTGCGCGACGATTGACGATGCGATAGAGATAATGCCGGCGTCGGGCTGAAAAGCGCGCATCGAAATCATCTGCTACGTTCGCCGCCGACAGGATGGCGACCGTCTCTCCCGCCAATTGCAGGTACGCGTTAACAGCATTTAACACCTTGCCCGCCGGCCAGTCCCTGGCAAGATCGACATGCGCCACCTGCCCCAGCGCATGCACGCCGGCATCGGTGCGGCCGGCGCCGTGCAGGCTCACCTCCTCGCTGCAGAAACGAAAGATCGCCTGCTCTATGGCCGCCTGCACCGAATGCTGGCCCGCCTGGCGCTGCCAGCCGGCATAGGCGCCGCCGTCATATTCGATATCGAGCCGGTAGCGCGGCACGTCGGTCAGGCGGCCAGCGTCGTGAAGGCCGACGGATAGACGAGCCGCCCGAATTTCGGCGCATGCCCCCAGGCGAGCGCTTGCAGGGCATCGCATTGATAGGCGGTCTCGAAGCCGGCGGCGCGTTCATGGCTGTAGCCGAAACGGCCGTAATAGGCGGGGTCGCCAAGGACCACGGAAAGCGTCTCGCCCGCCCCTTTCAACCTGATATGACCGGCACGGATCAACGATCCGCCGATGCCCGTACCGTGAAAAGAGGATTCCACGGCAAGCGGCGCAAGCGCCACGGCGGGAAATTCCTCAGCCCCATTAGTGACCAGGATGCGAGAAAACAGGATGTGGCCGACGACCTGCCCCTCGTCCTCGGCGACGAGTTCGACAACCTTGTCGCCGGCGCCGACCAGCGCCTCTACCAGTCCCGCCTCGGCAGGCTGCCCGAAGGCCTGTTCCTCAACCTTGCGGATCGCCTCGCGGTCGCGCGGCGTAGCGGCGCGGATCGACAGCATGCTCATGAGATCATCATTCCTTTTTCGACTTTTGCGCCACGCTGGAAATCGGTGACGGGAAGCGCCCTGCCACCTGCCCGCTGCAATTCCTCAAGGCGCACGGCGCCGTCGCCGCAAGCGACGACAAGCGAATCATCGAGCACCCTGCCCGCCATTCCGTTGCCCACCGCG
>SCRB01001009.1 GCA_004299545.1 Rhizobiaceae bacterium | reverse complement strand
CGCACCGCCGCCCCCGCCGAGCTCGACGATTTCGCGAATGCGTTCCGCGACTATGCCGTTGCGGTCTATGAATCGCGGCTCGGGGGCTATTCCGGTCAAACGCTGAAGGTGACAGGTTCCGCCGAGCGGGCGCCGAACGACTATATCGTGACCACAGTGCTCGCCGACTCATCGGGCAATTCGCCGGACAAGCAGCCAATTCAGGTCGATTTCCGTATCGACAAGGACGGCAGCAAATTCACAGTGCTGGATGCGAGCGTGGTGGGCGTATGGCTGGCGATCGAAGAACGCGACCAGTTCACAGCCTTCCTTGCCCAGCATAACGACAGCGTGCCGGCGCTCAGCGCGCACCTGAGAGAGCTGGCGGCGAGATTGCAGAACACCGCTCCGCCCCCACTCAAGCCCAAGTGAGCCTCAACCGCGGGCGAAGCGCTTGTATTTGATGCGATGCGGCGCATCCGCATCGATGCCGAGGCGGCGCTTCTTGTCCGCCTCGTAATCCTGGAAATTGCCCTCGAACCATTCGACATGGCTTTCGCCTTCGAAGGCCAGCATGTGCGTCGCCATGCGATCCATGAACCAGCGGTCGTGACTGATAATCATGGCGCAGCCGGCGAAATCTTCGAGCGCCGCTTCCAGCGCGCGCAGCGTTTCGACATCGAGATCGTTGGTCGGTTCGTCGAGCAGCAGAAGATTAGCGCCCGCCTTCAGCATCTTGGCGAGATGTACGCGGTTGCGCTCTCCGCCCGATAGCTGGCCCACCTTCTTCTGCTGGTCGCCACTTTTGAAATTGAAGGCACCGACATAGGCGCGGCTCTGCATCGTGCGCTTGCCGAGCTCCAGCACGTCGAGCCCGCCCGAGATCTCCTGCCAGACCGTCTTGTTGGGATCGAGGGTATCGCGGGACTGATCGACATAACCGAGCTTCACCGTATCGCCGACACGCAGCACGCCTGCGTCAGGTTTCTCCTGGCCGGTGAGGAGGCGGAAGAGTGTCGTCTTGCCCGCGCCGTTCGCGCCGATGACGCCGACAATGCCGCCGGGCGGCAGCTTGAAATTCACGTTCTCGAACAGGAGGCGATCGCCATAGGCCTTGGCGAGGCCTTCGGCCTCCACCACCACGGAGCCGAGCCGCGGACCGGAGGGGACCACGATCTGCGCAGGGCCGCCCCGCTGCTCGTTGGATTTGGCAAGCAGCTCTTCGTATGAGGCGATGCGCGCCTTCGACTTCGCCTGGCGCGCGCGCGCGCTCTGGCTAATCCATTCGCGCTCGCGCGCCAGCGTGCGCTCGCGCGCTTCGGCTTCCTTGCCTTCCTGCAACAGGCGCTTGTCCTGCACACCGAGGAAGGAGGTGTAGTTGCCTTCGTGCGGAATGCCGCGGCCGCGATCGAGTTCCAGAATCCAGCCCGTCACATTGTCGAGGAAATAGCGGTCGTGGGTGACGAGGATGATGCAACCCTTGTATTCGCGCAGCGTGTATTCGAGCCAGCCCACCGATTCCGCATCGAGATGGTTGGTCGGCTCGTCGAGCAGGAGGATGTCGGGCGCTTCGAGAAGCAATTTGCACAGCGCGACGCGGCGCTTTTCGCCGCCTGACAGCTTCGACACATCGGCATCGGCTTCCGGGCAGCGCAGGGCATCCATCGCCATCTCGACCTGGGAATCGAGATCCCAGAGCCCGGCCGCCTCGATCTTGTCCTGCAAGTCCGCCATTTCGCCGGCGGTTTCGTCGGAATAGTTGGCCGCGATCTCGTTGAAGCGATCGACCAGCGCCTTCTTCCCGGCGACGCCCTCCATCACATTTCCGAGCACATCCTTCGCCGGATCGAGCTGGGGCTCTTGCGGCAGGTAACCAAGTTCGATGCCGTCCGCCGCCCAGGCTTCGCCGGTAAACTCCTTGTCGAGCCCAGCCATGATGCGCATCAGCGTCGATTTGCCCGCCCCGTTGACGCCGACGATGCCGATCTTGGCCCCCGGATAGAAGCTGAGCCAGATATCCTTGAGGACCTGCCGCCCGCCGGGATAGGTCTTGGACAACCCCTTCATCACATAGACATATTGCGGTCCGGCCATCTTTTTTCCCATTTCGCCTGGAAGAGGCGGGCGTTGTAGCGAAGCGCACACGCCCCCGCAAT
>SCRB01001008.1 GCA_004299545.1 Rhizobiaceae bacterium | reverse complement strand
GGCGAAGCGCACCAGCGTCGATGGCTGCACGTCTGCCGACAGGGCGACACTTGCCGCGGTGCCGAAGGCGACATCGTCAGGATTTTCAAGCGTGTAGGCGGCCACCTGCGCCAGTCTTTTCGGTAGAGACTGGCGCCGTGCGACGATCATCGCGCGCAACTGGTCGAAGTCCGCCGGCGCCGCGCTTTCCGTCTCCGCCTCGGCCATGACCATTCCCCTGCCTTGTCCTCCCCGCCCTTCCGGCGCGTATGGCCATCACTCTATCCGAAATAGAATGAATATTCCAATAATCGAACTTTTGATCTATCTGTTTCACCTCTCGATCGTGATGCGGTCAGATTGAATCGCATCAGAATCTTATCCCTTTGTTTGAGCATGTTCTTTGGGAAAACCGGTATCCACTTTTCCGGATCGCGCTCTATAAAATAGACAAGTCCGGCGCTGCCACCATGGCGGATGGCGAATGCCGCCGGCCTTCCGGGAGACAATCATGCACCATCTCATTCGATTTCGTACCGTTCTGGTTGCCTTGGCCGCGTTGACAATGATGGGCTTTTCCACCGCCGCACAGGCCGACAGCGGTACGATCAGTTTTGTCATCTACAAGGCCGGATTCTTCGTTGGAGGCTCCGCCGGCGAGGGGACGCTCCGCTTCCACGGCAAGCGCTATCCGATCTCGATCGGCGGTATCTCCGCCGGCCTTGTCTTCGGCGCTTCGAAGACCCGCTTTCATGGCACCGTCACCCATATCCGGCGGGCGCGGGACGTTGCCGGTGTCTATGGAGCCGCGGGCGGCGGCGGCGCACTCGGCGTCGGCGCCCAGACCATCGTGCTCAGCAACGACAAGGGTGCCGTCCTGAAATTGACCGGCCAGCAGGTCGGTGTCCAGATCAATGTCGACCTGAGCGGGATGTCCATCGCATTCAAGTAAGCGCAGCCAACAGGAAATAGGGCGGAACCCGCATCCGCCCTTCCGCTTTATCCTTTCGGTTTCCTGACAACCGGATTCAGCGGCCGTTCATTCGAGCGGGCCGATAGTTCGCGGCAGGGGGCGGTCAAGAAAAAGAAAAGGACAAGAACAATGTTCGCCAAAATCGCTCTCGCCACTGCAATTGGTGCCGGTGCGCTGGCGTTTTCCGTACCGGCATCCTTCGCAATGCCCATGGCACCGCTGAGCGCGCCGAACGCCCTCCCCGTCCAGACCGTCGCCTGGGGCTGCGGTGTCGGATGGCACGCCGATCCGTGGGGCCGTTGCGTCCCGAACCGGCCAGTTTACCGTCATCATTGGCACCGGCCGATCGTCATCTACCGTTCCTATGGCTGGCACCAGCGCTGGCGCCCTGACCATGACTGGCATCATCGGCGGGACTGGCATCACCGGCATCATCGGCATGGCTGGGATGACTGAAAGGAATGACCCCGTGGCCTTCAGGCCATGGGGCTGCCCGCGTGCGGCAGAGCCGTGAGATTCGATCCAATCAATCCCATTCGGGAGAGAAATCGAAATCGCAAAGCCTGCTGTTTCGGACCGAGAGCGCGGCGATGGCTCGCATTTCGGCATCGCTCAACGCAAAGCCGAAAATGCCGATATTCTCGGTAAGCCTCTCTTTTCTCGACGTGCGCGGGATCGCTGCAACGCCCTGCTGCTGTACGAGCCAGCGCAGGACCACCTGCCCCGGGGTGACGCCATGGGCAGCGGCCGCATTCTTCACTGCCGCCTCCTGCAAAAGCTCGCCGCCGCGATGCAGCGGACAATAGGCGACCGTGGCCATACCGGCTTCGTGGTCGGCCTCCATCACCTTCTCTTGGCCGAGATAGGGATGGTATTCGACCTGGTTGCACACGAGCGGCGCCTCGGAGAGTTTCCTAGCGTCCGCAAGCAGCGCCGTGGTGAAGTTGGCAACGCCGATATGCCGCGTCAGGCCTTCCCGCCGCGCCTTGTTCAACGCCTCCACGGTCCCTTTCAGGGGAATATCGCGGTTCGGCCAATGGATGAGCAGGAGGTCGACCTGATCGAGACCGAGGCGCTTCAGGCTTGCCTGCGCCGCCTTCATGAAATCGGCGGGGGCCAGTTCGTTCGGCCACACCTTGGTCGTCAGGAAAATCTCGTCACGCGGAACGCCCGATGCCCGGATTCCGGCGCCGACGGCGGCCTCATTGTGGTAGGATGACGCAGTATCGACATGGCGATAGCCGACCGCAAGCGCGTGTTCGACCAGTTCGCTGCAGGAACGGTCCTTCAGCGTCCATGTCCCCAGTCCCAACGCCGGTATGAGAGCGCCGTTCGCATCGATCCTGTTCATGCCGATCTCCTGTAGCCTTCTCCACGGCGCCGCTTGCGCGCGTTGACGAACATCTGTCAAACAGCAGGGTTTGTAACTCCAAGGCCCCGGATGCAAAAGCCCGATCTCCAAACGCGCCTGCCGAGAATAGAGACGATCGACATAGCGCGCGGCTTATCGCTCGTCGCCATGGCGATTTACCATTTCAGCTGGGATCTCGAATATTTCGGCTATGTCGCGCCGGGAATGACGGAAACGGGCGGCTGGAAACTGTTCGCTCGCGCCATCGCCTCGTCCTTCCTGATCCTCGTCGGCATCAGCCTCTACCTCGCCAACGGCCGGGGAATCCGCTGGCGGCCCTTCTGGCGGCGCCTTGCCATGGTCGTCGCCGGCGCTCTCGCGATCACCGTCGTCACATGGTTCATGATGCGCGAGGAATTCATCTATTTCGGCATATTGCACGAGATCGCACTGGCAAGCCTTATCGGTCTCCTCTTCCTGCGGCTGCCTGCCCTTGTGACGCTTCTGGCTGCGATCGCCATCATCGTTCTGCCCAACGTCTATTCAAGCGATCTGTTCGACAATCCTGCCGGCTGGGTTCTGGGTCTCTCTCCCGATATTCCCCGTTCCAACGACTATGTGCCGCTTTTCCCCTGGTTCGGGCCGGTCCTGTTCGGCCTTGCCGCGGTCAAGTTCGCGGCGACCTCCGGTATGCTCGGCTGGCTCTCGGGAATAAGACCCGGGCGCTGGGCCGTCCCGCTCCGCTTCGCCGGCCGCCACAGCCTCGCCTTCTACCTCCTGCACCAGCCCATCCTTTTCGGCAGCGTTTGGGCCTTCGCGCAAGTCTTCCCCGCACCGCGGGAAACGCCGCAGGTACGGTTCCTGCAGGCCTGCCAGGTCGAGTGCGAGAAGACTCGCGACACCGATTTCTGTCTGAGCTATTGTTCCTGCATGCTGCACGGGATCGAGGGCGAGCACAAACTGAACGACCTTTTCGGGCGACGGGAAACACCCGCCATCCGCCAAATGCTGACCGGACTTGCGCGCCAGTGCACAGAGGAAACAGACAACAGAACGTTCCTTCGAGAGGACGCGCCCGACAAAGACAAGCCGGACGGCAAAAACCCGGGAGGATAGGAAAATGAGCGATGCCGAGATGCGGCCGAACCACCTGCCATGGCCGCCGCTCATCTATGTTTCCGC
>SCRB01001007.1 GCA_004299545.1 Rhizobiaceae bacterium | reverse complement strand
CAGCATGGCATTCGGGAAATTCCATGGCGTAATCAGCGCCGCGACGCCGACCGGTTCCAGCCAGACCTCGACCTCCGCGTCGGGCAGGTGCGAGGTGACACCCTCCATGTTCGGCCGTTTGGCTTCCTCGGAGAAAAATTCGATAAAGGACGCGCCGTAGTCGATCTCGCCGAGCGATTCCGACAGAGGCTTGCCCTGTTCGAGCGTCATGATGAGAGCCAGATCTCGGCTGTTCTCGACCACCAGTTCGAACCAGCGCCGCAGGATCGCCGCGCGTTGTTGCGGCATGAGCGCCGCCCAGGCCGGAAAGGCCCTGTCGGCGGCATCGACGGCGGCGCTCGATTCCGCCGCGGAAAGCGACGTGACGCTGCCCAGATGATCGCCCGTCGCAGGGTCGGTGACGGGAATCACGGCGCCGTCCGTCGCCGCGACCCAGGCGCCGCCGACGTAGCTGAATTCACGGAAGAGCCTGGGATCTCTCAGGCTCGGATGAGGCATGACGGGTTTTCGCAACCGTGCTTCGGCACTCACGCGCATCTCCTCGAAAGGCACTGGCCAAAAATGGCCTTTGACGGTTGCCGTGCGGCCTTCGAGGTTCGTAGGACGCACCGCTAACCAGGCCGAGCATAGCGGATCGCATCGATCGGCTTTTGCGGAAGTGGCCGGGGAAAGTAGCGGAAATTGCCGAAGATGCTGCGATTGCAGCAATTTCCTCGGCAGCGGTTTTTTAGTTGTGCATGATCTCTTCGGAAAACCGGTGCCCACTTTTCCGGATCATGCACTATTCCCGCCCGATCAGGCGCGACAGGTCCGGTGCGCGCGACTTGATCGGCTTGGTGACGACGTAGCCGAAATAGCGGTCGATGCCGATGCCGGCTTCGAGCAGGCGGTCCATCAGCCTTTGATAGGCGTCGATGTCGTGCACGACGAGTTTCAGCATATAGTCGATGCCGCCGCCGGTTGCCGCGCATTCGACAATTTCGGGAACCTCCATAATGGCCGCCTCGAACTGGCGGAAGTCCGCCGCCTGATGGCTGGCGAGTGTGACCTCGACGAAGATTTCCGTAACGGACGTGATCCGGCGCAGATCGACACGCGCGCGGTAGGCGGTGATATAGCCTGCTTTTTCCAGCCGCTTCAGCCGCTCAAGGCAGGGGCTCGGCGACAGATGCACGGCCTCGGCGAGCGCCACCTTGGTTATGCGGCCGTTTTCCTGCAGGGTTTGCAGGATCGCAAGATCGAAGCGGTCCAGTTCGGTGTTTTTCGACATCAGTCCGTTTACGCCGGGTCACCTGCGGAAATGCGGATAACCCATAGAGTCAGGCCATTATCTTTGCACCGATACCATTTGCCCTTGCGAGTGAATAGGCGTGCGTCGCGATCGCCGTGTCCTGCGCGCCGGTGCCGGTGAGATCGCAGATTGTAATATCCGTCTCCGCCTTTCGCGCCTGTGTCGATCCTGTGACAACGGAACCGAGTTCCACCGCCTGCCGCTCGCGCCACAGGCCGGCTTCCATGGCCGCGCGCAATTCGCCGAGCTTCTCGCACTGGCTCCGTCGGTCGCAGACATAGGCGTCGGCGCGAAGAAGGGCAGCCGGATCGATCTCGTTCTTGCCCGCCTGGTCGGAGC
>SCRB01001006.1 GCA_004299545.1 Rhizobiaceae bacterium | reverse complement strand
CCCCGAGACCGGGGGCCTCGGGGTCGCTGCTGTTGAAGGACGTTTCCCAGGCGCTCCAGTCCGTTCCCGCCATCTCGGCTCCCGTCGCGGGGCCGTTGGCGATCATGATGTTGAACGGCGGCGCGAGGTCGCTGCGGATGGTGTCGTCGTCCTCGATGTAGAGCTTGGTGAAGAAGACCTGGTTGAGGAGCCGGCGGATCTTCGGAGGTGCAGTGAAGTAGGCGCGTTGGCAGTCTCGCGCCAGGTCGAGGGCACGTTCGAGGTTGGCCTCGACGAGTGCCTCGTGGTCATCGAGGCCGGTGATGCGCTCGTCGATGGACGCAAGTTGCTTGCGAATGCGGTCTTGCTCGTGTTTTAGGAGGTCGAGTGGAATCGCGTCGGCGTAGTGAGCTTTGAGCAGCTTCTTTTGCTCGGCGAGGAGGCGTGTGCGCTGCCGAGTGAGGCGGCTGTGCTGGTTCCGAGCCTCTTCGTAGTGGGCAGTAAGGTCCTCACGAAGGTTGTGCTCGACGATGTCGAGGATCTCGGCGGGGAGCTGGATGGTGGTGTAGTGCTGTTCGACGAGTTCTTCGACGCGGTCGATGAGGACGGCCTTCATCCTGCATTCGGTTCGCTTCTGGTGGCGTCCGATGCAGACGAAGTAGGGATAGATCTTCCCGGAGCGGCTGCGGGCCTTGGTGACGATCATCCGGCTGCCGCAGTGGCCGCAGAAGATGCCTTTCAGGTAATGCGAATGCTTGCGTAGCTTGCTGCGTGTCTCATTCTTTTCGGCGAGCACCTCCTGGACCTGTTGCCAGGTCGCGTCGCCAACCAAAGGTTCGTGTCTGCCCTGGTACTCGGCGCCGCGGTAACGGACGATGCCCTTGTAGTACGGGTTGATGAGCAGGTATTGCACAGAGGAGAGGGCGAGGGGCTTCGCCGGTTTGCTGCGGGTCGCCGGGATGTCGAGGCCGCGCCGCGTAAGTTCTTCGAGTAGGGCTCGCTGTGTCCAATCGCCTGTTGCATAGGCGTCGAAGGCCCACGTCACCAACGGCCCGCGAACGGGATCAATCTCAACGCTCCGTACTTCGTGGTTGTTCTCAATCCGGCGGACGTTGCGGTAGCCGAGCGGTGCTTTCCCGACTGTTCCGCCTGCTTTTGCCTTCTGCACAGAGCCCTTGATGACTTCGTTGGCGAGGTTGCGCGAGTAGAACTCGGCAATGGCGCTCATGATCCCGTGCAGAAGGATTCCGCTTGGGGTCTCGTCGATGCTTTCGCTGCATGAGACAAGCGTCGCGCCCGCGGTTTGGAGAGCAACGGTGATCTCGATGTCATCGGCCCTGTTCCGGGCGAGTCTGTCCACCTTGTGGACAATCACGTACTCGACCGGGTTGTCGCGAACGTAGGAGAGCATTCGCTGAAGTTCCGGCCGGCGTGAGTTACGGGCGCTTTCGCCGCGGTCGGCGAACTCCTCGACAACGACGGCGCCGAGCGATGTCGCCTTGCGTTTGCAGGCCTCGCGCTGGGCGGGTATGGAGTAGCCCTCGGGGTCGCCGTCGCGTTCAGCCTGCTCCCTGGTCGAGACGCGTAGGTAGATCGCGGCTCGAGGCATTACATCGTCGCTCATGCTTCGGCTCCTATCGCTGTTTCAAAATCCAAGCGGGCTGGCGGCCACCCGTCGACCGGAAGAAGCGGCAGCTGGCGTGAGTTCTCGGGCGCGAGCCCGACCTGGGTTAGCCGCTTCTTGGCCGCGCCTACCGGTACGGCGAACCGGATGGCGTACTCGTTGGCTGTCCGACAGTCGTCGGCGGACGCTTTTCGTAGCCAGCCGAACGGCATGAGCAGGCAGCCGGCGAAGTAGTCGGCGGCCCGCTCGGCTTGCTCGAGCGGAGCCATTCGCGGTGTCCCTGCGTAAAGGAAGGAGCGTGTCGTGTGATCCACGACGTGCTTGAGCTCGTGCGCCAGCGAGTGGCGCCGTCGCGGCTCACGCTGGCGGGCGTTGACGACGATGATCCAGTCGCGTCCGTCCCAATGCGCCGAGGCCGCAATCGGACTGTCGTCGAGGTAGACGACCTTCATGTGCGGGATCAAGGAGAGGACATCAGTCGGCACGGGCGGCTCCTTTACCCCTGCGAGGTCGAGCAGCAGTTGGGCTTGCAGCTCGGCGATCCGGAGTGACTCCTGGTAGAGGAGAGGCCGGCGCGGCACCAAGCCACGAAGAGCAGAAAGCGGGCTCGGGCTTGAGTGTCGCCGTGTGTGTTGTTGTCCCACCGCTTAGTCCTCTTCCTCTTCTCCCTCGTCTATTCATTGCCCCTTCCGTTTCAATGAGGCCAGGCCTTCGTCTTCACCAGGCGCCGGTCCGGCCGGATCAATGCCGTATCGCGCTGCCAGTTTGTCGAAGTACCGTTCGAGCTCATCGACAGCACCGGGCGGCAGTTTGCGATACTTGGCGCGCAGATAGGGCGTGAAGGTCGGAAGTTCAGAGGGCACGACGTAATCGGCCAGCGCAAAGACATCGGCGAGACTCAAGTTGAGCGCGTAGGCGATGCGACTTAGCTTGTCCGGGCGTGGCGCGGCAAACGAGCCCTGCTCGAGGCGTACAACCGTCGCGTCATCGACGCCGGCCCGCCGACCCAACTCGCGCTGGGAAAGCCCAAGCTGCTTACGGCGTTCTCGCAGCCGTCTACCTAATTCTTGAGCTTTTCGCAAATGCATTTCTGGATATCCCCCGCTTAACTATCTAGAGATATTGTCTCACACTAGCTGCGCTAATGCAGCATGTTGTCGATTATCTTACAACAGGAACATAGACTATCTTTCCCTTAATTCTATCGGATTGACCTGTCGGTTATCAAATTGCTTTGTCCTGCTTGGTGGCCCGGATTCGCTTGCTGAATCCGGGCCGGTCCATCCGAACGCGGTTTAGGCTTTCAGAGCGTCGATCTTGGCCTGAATGGCCGCCTTGCGCTCGCCGGCCGTGTCGCGCAGGTGCTCGTACTCGGTCTTGGCTTCGTCAACCCGCGCCTTGGCGCCGCTGATCTGCTCGTCGATGGCCTCGATCGCCTTCTCGAGGACGATCGTGGCCGATTCGATCGGGTCGACCGCGGTCTGGCGGTTGCCAGGTCGCTTCGGGGACCCGCCGAGCGAGCGGGTGTGGGCGTAGTAGGCGCCGCGGATGGAGTTGAACTCTTGTCCGTACTCCGCCGCGAGCTGCCGGAAGGCGTCCGCCTTCTTCGCGCCCGAGGCCACCAGGGCCTCGACCCGCTCATACACCTCTTGAGCCTTGGTCATGGCTCCCTCCTTGAGTGGAAGTGGATGGCTGTGCGGTGGACGGAAACTTCGTGACCTGACTTTCCGTCCACCGTTCGACCATCGACCCAGGAGTAGAACGCTCCCTTCACCCCGCCCTCCGCCGCTGCTCTTCGCCAGCTTTTCGCCCGCTCCGCGCAGCCCGTATGCGCGCCTCGGCCAGCCGGGCGAGAGTCGGGTTCAGCTCGATGCCGAGCCAGTTGCGGCCGTGCCGCTCGGCGGCGATGGCGGTCGTGCCGGAGCCAAGGAACAGATCGAGCACGACGCCCGGTTCCGATCCGCCGCGACAGGTACAGGTCGGCTGAAGCTCACCGCGGACGGCGAGGTGGCCGAGCGTGCGCAGCGTCTGACGCTTCCACGGCCGGCGGCAGCGGGCGCAGCGGCGCTCGGGGCTGCCGGCCCGGATCGGCCGTTCGGCCAGCCAGAGCGGGAAGACGGCGTGGTGTGGGCCTCGGTAGGAGGCGGTGGCAAGCGGCCAGACATCGCCGGGGTTCTTGCCGAGCGGATGCC
>SCRB01001005.1 GCA_004299545.1 Rhizobiaceae bacterium | reverse complement strand
GCGGGGGGACCTGTTTCTGTCCTCGCCGGTCTCGCCTTCCTTCTCCTGCTGGCGTTGGGCTTCGAGGCGCCGGCGCTCAGGATGGCGGCGCTTCGCCGCAGCGGCTGGGAGGAAACAGGCGTGGTTGACGCCGAAAACAGCGAGGAGGCCGAAATCCGCTATCTGAGCGCGATGGACGCAGGGGACGAACCTGCGTCTCCGCCGCCCGCGGCAAGCGCTGTGCGTGACATGCGGCCGAGCGCGCCAAGATCCCATCGACCGGGGCTCGGCCTTCTCGATTATCCGGGCGGAGCATGACGATGCGTGTCGCCATCATCGATTACGGCTCGGGCAATCTGCGCTCAGCCACGAAGGCCTTCGAGCGGGCGGCGCGCGAATCCGGCATTGCCGCGACGATCGACCTGACGGCGGATGCCGAACGCGTGGCGACCGCCGACCGGATCGTGCTGCCCGGCGTCGGCGCCTATGCCGATTGCCGTGCCGGCCTCGATGCGGTTTCCGGCATGTTCGAGGCGATCGAGGAAGTCGCGGTCGGGAGAGGAAGGCCCTTCCTCGGTATCTGCGTCGGCATGCAATTGATGTCCGATCGGGGACTGGAAAAGACAGTGACGAAGGGCTTCGGCTGGATCGAAGGTGACGTGAAGGCGATCAAGCCCACCGATCCGGCGCTGAAGATCCCGCAGATCGGCTGGAACACAATCGAATTGAAGCGAAACCATCCGCTTTTCGACGGTATTGCGACGGGACCGGCCGGGTTACATGCCTATTTCGTCCATTCCTACCATCTCGACGCCAAGCGCGCCGAGGATGTCCTCGCCGTCGCCGATTATGGCGGCCCCGTCACGGCGGCGGTCGCGCGCGGCAATTTGGCCGGCACCCAGTTCCACCCCGAAAAGAGTCAGGCGCTCGGCCTTGCCCTGATCGCCAATTTTCTCAAATGGAGGCCATGAGCATGAAGAAAGGCTATTGGATCGCAATGGTGGACATCACCGATCCCGACACCTATGCCACCTATGTGGCCGCGAATGCGGTCGCGTTCCAAAAATACGGCGCGAAGTTCATCGTTCGGGGCGGGCGGCACGAAGATCCCGAAGGGTCCACCGGCAACAAGCAGGTCGTCATCGAATTCGAATCCTACGAGCAGGCGCTCGCCTGCTACCATTCGCCGGAATATCAGGACGCCATGACAATCAGGCTGACGGCCTCGACAGCCCGTCTCGCCATCGTCGAGGGTGTCTGACGCGGGATCTTCTCCCCGTCGACCTTAACGCCGTTTCCTCATATGGAGAGCCACCGCTCAAGCATTCGTGCAGGCAGACCTCCAATTATCTTTCAACCACTCATTAATTCGCGTTGACATCCCCTTTGTTGCCCAGTTGTCGCCGACTGAAAAGACAATCAGCTTGTCATTGGAGTCCATTAAGCTGCTCAAAGCTTCACGAATTTCGCTACAGGTTTGACTGGAATTGATAAACTAAGTGCTTTCCGCTGCGTGACACCAACCGTTTCCAATTTCTTTGATTTTGGAAATTAGGTCTGCATAATCCCTGCCGGGATTGCCGAGATCGTAGCTAATGCTGTAGGTTTTCATTGTGCAAACTCCTTATGTTGGCACATTTCGTCGGGTCCACCCACACGACCGCTAAATCTTGAGGGTGGACCCAAT
>SCRB01001004.1 GCA_004299545.1 Rhizobiaceae bacterium | reverse complement strand
CACCCCTGACCCGCGATTCGGGAGGGAGAATATGCGAGATAGACGCGGTCCGCACGTGCGGCCACGAGAAGGGGCGCCGTGCTCTCCCGTGCCGCGGCTTCGACCGCCGCGCGCGGCACCGTGTTGAACGCGAACAGGCCGAAATGATGCGCGATCATTTGCGCGATGCCGGCCTGACGCGCGAGGTCCAGCGCTTCGCCAACAGCCATGTTCCCCGGAACCCCGTTTGCCTTGCGTTCGGCGTCGCGCCCGTTGACGGGAAGAAGGGCCAGATCCGCCTGCAGGCGGGCAACCTCGTCGACCTGCCCGGCAAAGGGCACCGTATCGCCGGAATGGAGTATCACGGCGCCGCCGATCCGGACAGCATAGCCGAGATAAAGGTGGCGGCCGGCGGCATCCCGTTCCAGCTCTTCATGGGCGGCACGCACGGCGGTGATCCCGATGTCTTTTGCCGTGAACGTTCGCCCGGCATCGGTCGTGGCCAGCCGGGCGGGTGCGATGCCGGAGCGGTCGAGCGCGAGACCGCGCGCCGCTTCCGGCGCGACGAGAAGCGCTTCAGGGTTGGCCGCCATCAGCGCCGGCAATGTGCCGGGGTCGAGATGGTCGCTATGATGATGCGTCGCAAGGACCATGTCGACATGACGGATTTCACCAGGGCGCACCGGTACCGGCATCATGCGATGGTGCGGATAAAGCGTCCCCCGGTATTTCCCGGCGAGGGAATCGGAAAGATAGGGATCGATGACGACGCGCCTGCCGCCACCATCAATGACGAAGCCGGCCTGGCCGAGCCAAAAGAGCCTGACCGCTTCGCCCGGAGGCTCCGCCAGAAGCTGCGGCAAGGGTGCCGGGAGCGGATGCTCAACGAAGTGCATGACCGTCGCCTGCGAGATAGGCGAGAAGGCTGTCCACCGCCGCCTGTGTCGCCCGCCGGACGCTGGCGCCGGTAAGGCCGCCTATGTGGCTGGTCGCGATGACGCGCGGATGCGCGGCAAGGCTGCCTGGTGCCGGCGGTTCCTCGGCGAAGACGTCCGTGGCGTAGGCGTGGACATGGCCGGCATCGAGCGCCGCGCGCAACGCCGCCTCGTCGAGGAGACCGGCACGCGCCGTGTTGACGATGATCGAGCCCTTCGGCATCGCCGCCAGACCGGCGGCATCGATCAGCGGCCGGCCATGACCGGGCATCGGGCAATGAAGCGAGAGGATCTCCGACCGCTCCAGAAGTTCCGGCAGTTCGACGTAACGCACCCTGCCGGAGAGCGTGCCGAGATCGGGGCGGCAGGGATCGCAGGCGACGACCTCGGCCCCGAGTGCGGCGAGAAAGCCGGCGACCTTGCGACCGATCGCACCGGTGCCGACGATCCCCGCGACGGCTCCTTCGATCTCCCGGCCTTTCGGGCGGGGCCAGCCGCCTGTAGCGACGCCCCGGCTGACCTCGTGGATATGCCTCGATGCGCACAGGATCAGCCCCAGCGCCAGTTCCGCGACGCCGGTGGCGTTGGCGGCCATGGCACGGGTGACGTGGATGCCGCGCGCGTCGAGCGCCTCCATCGGCAGATTGTCGGTCCCCGACCCGTTCCTGCTGATGATTCGAAGCCTGCCGGCCGCCGCGATGACCGCTGGCGTTATCGGCTCTACGCCGGCGAGCCAGCCTTCCACTCCCGGAACGAGACCGAGCAGTTCAGCCTCATCCGGCATGACGCCGGGCGTTGCGAAGACAAGTTCATGCCCGGCCTCTTTCAGGAGGTCGAGTTCCGCCGGGGGTTCCGCCGTCAACGACCGGGGCGTTATCAGGATCCGCGCCATCGCTCAGCTTTTCGTGGCTTCCGTCGCGATCGAGGTCAAGCGGTCGATCGTTGCCGCATCCGTGCCGATCTTCACGTCGAACACCTCGGCGATCACCTGCGTCCAGCCATGGATGAAATAGGTCCAGCCGTTGACGATGGTGAGGTTCCGTGCCTTCGCCTGCCTTCGCGCCTGATCGAGGAAGACGAGATCGCCGCGATAGTTGAGGTCCCAGACGACCGCCGCCTCGGGAAACATGGCCGCGTCCGTCAGCGGCGAGCCGGGCGTATCCTTGCCGAGGCCCGTCGCATTGATGACCAGCGAACCGGGCTTCAGCGAGGCCAGCACCTTGTCGTTGTCCGCGAGGCTTCGGACAGGCACGTAGTCGCACGGAACGGCGGAACCGATCTGCCGGTGGACGGCCCTGATCTCGTCCAGGCGCTCCTCCGACCGGTCCGAGACCACGATCCGGGTCGGCAGGTCGCGTCCCTGTTCGCGCTGCATCAGATGCCAGGTGAGCGCTATGGTCGAGCCGCCGACACCCATCGAGAAGACCTCGCCGCCGGTGCGGGAAAAATAGCCGGAGCCAAGAAAGCCGTCGATCGCCAGCCCAGAGGAAATCGGGTCCTTGGCATGACAGATGAGCTTGCCGTTCCGTTTCGAGATGCAGGAAGTTTCTTTCATCAGGGCGGCGAACGGATCGACGCTATCGAAAAGGTCGCGGCAGGCATCGAAGAGATCGATCTTGTGCGTCGTCACCAGCGCGCCGAGCGAAAGCGGGTCGTCACGGATGAAGGCCACCGCGGCACGGTAGGCCTCCGGCTCCGC
>SCRB01001003.1 GCA_004299545.1 Rhizobiaceae bacterium | reverse complement strand
GCGAATTCTTCCGTTCCATGTATCGTTCTATCGCCGGGGGACGCGTCTGGCAGGGGGAAATCTGCAATCGCCGCAAGGACGGCACGCATTATTGGGTCGACACGACGATCGTTCCCCACATCAGCCCCGCCGGCAAGCCGGACAGCTACATTTCGATCCGCTTCGACGTCACCGCACGCCACGAAGCAGAGGAAAGATTGCGCCGGATCGTCAGCATCGATCCACTGACGGGCATCGCCAATCGTCGCCGGTTCCAGGAACATCTGGAAAGCGCGCTCGCCCTCGCCGGTCTCGACTCCCGGCCGGTCCATTTCGCCATGCTCGATATCGATTCCTTCAAGGAGATCAATGACGCCTTCGGCCACGATGTCGGCGACGACCTTCTGAAGGTCGTGAGCAAACGTCTCAGCGCGTTCGAAAGACCCGACCTTTTTGTCGCGAGACTCGGCGGCGACGAGTTCGGTATCGTCATGGCCGGGATGGAGGACGACGACGTCTTCGTCCTCATGGGTCTGCTGCTTGCGACCCTCAGGTCGCCCGTAAAGATCGGCGACGCCACGCGCCGATGCTCGGCCAGCATCGGCGTCGCAAGTTTTCCGAAACATGCCAAATCACCGGACGGCCTGTTCAAGGCAGCCGATATGGCGCTCTATCATTCCAAGGCGCTCGGCCGCGACCAGGCGCAATTCTTTCGTCCGCATCTGCAGGAGCTCGCGGAGCACAAGAGTGAGCTGCTTCAGGCTGTCGAGGCAAGTCTCGACCAAGGTGAATTCAGGCTTTACTATCAGCCGGTCGTCCCCATCGCTCGCGAAAAGCAGATATCGCTGGAAGGCTTGTTGCGCTGGAACCATCCGAAACGGGGCCTGATCACGCCGGCCGCCTTTCTGGCCGACATGGACGATCCCGGACTTCAGGCCGCCATCGGCATGTTCGTGATCGAGCAGGCCTTCAGGGACACGCAGGCGATGATGAGGATGGGGGTTCCCGTCCGCCGCGTCGCCGTCAATGTGACCAACGCGGACTTCCGTTCCGATGCCTTTGTCGACCGCTTCCTCGACCTCTCGCATCAAACCGGGATACCGCCGGCCGGGTTCTGCGTCGAGGTGACGGAGGGCGTCTTCCTCGGTCGCGACCTGGAGCATCTCGAAGCACGCCTGTCGCGGCTGCACAAGGCTGGCGTCGAAATCGCGCTGGACGATTTCGGCACCGGATTCGCTTCCCTTACCCATCTGCGGCGGATGCCGATCGACCGGATCAAGATCGACCGCAGCTTTGTCTCCAGCCTGGCCACGAGCGCGGAGGACCATGCGATCGTGAAAGGTGTCATCGACATCGCCCACGGCATGGGCAAGACCGTGACCGCCGAAGGTGTCGAAACGAAGGAACAAATGGAACTGTTGCGGTATCTCGGCTGCGATTATCTCCAGGGATGGTATTTCGCCAAGGCCTGCAACGTCGAGCGCCTGCCATTCGTTCTTGCCCATTTGCCCGGCCCGTCCGAAAGTTCGACCGGCGGCCTTCAGGCCGTCGCGGTGTGACTGCACCCGCATCCTGATAAGCGGGGCAACCGCGCGTTCCAAGGCTTGCGCCAGACCCGGTGCAACCTACATGCAGGCTGCATTCACCGGAGAAATGATTTGAAGCGCCTGTTCGACCGAGTTCTGCCTCCGTCCCTGCGGCGGGGCGCCCCCACCATACCGGTGGTGCGGCTGCAAGGCATGATCCTCGCGGGGAACGCCCCGCTTCGGAACAGCCTTTCGTTGGCCACGACGGCGGGGCTCATCGAAAGGGCCTTTTCCTTCAAGGCGGCCCCGGCGGTCGCAATATCGATCAATTCTCCGGGAGGCTCTCCCGTCCAGTCGCGCCTGATCTACAAGAGGATCAGGGACCTGGCGGCCGAGAAGAACAAGACGGTCCTGGTATTCGTTGAGGATGTCGCGGCGTCCGGAGGCTACATGATCGCGCTTGCCGGCGACGAGATCATCGCCGACCCTTCCTCCATCGTCGGGTCGATCGGCGTGGTTTCAGCCTCTTTCGGCTTTCAGGACCTGATCAGGAAAATCGGGGTCGAGCGCCGGGTCCATACGGCGGGCCAGAACAAGGCGACGCTCGACCCGTTCCGGCCCGAGCGGAAGGAGGATGTCGAGCGGCTGAAGGCGCTGCAGCTCGAAATCCACGAGACCTTCATCGATCTCGTCAGGGAGCGGCGCGGAACGAAACTTTCAGACGACCCAGACCTCTTCACCGGCCTCTTCTGGACAGCCAAGCGCGGGCTCGAACTCGGCCTTGTCGACGCGCTGGGCGACATGCGCTCGGTGCTCAAGCAACGCTTCGGCGACAAGACCAGGCTCCAACTGGTTACTCCGGCACGCGGTTTCATCGCCCGCAAGCTTGGCCTCCCTGCATCGCGAGGCGTCGACCCGGGACCCGAAATCGCGGCGGCGGCCGTCAGCGGGTTGATCGACACACTGGAGGAAAGGGCGGCCTGGGCGCGGTTTGGGCTTTGATCGCGGCGGCGAAACGCCTATAATAGGAGGGAGCGTCCCGCTGCTGGCCGGCGCGGGCGCTGTGGAGCAAGCCATGCCGCAGTTGATATTCTTCGTCATCATCATCGCCGTCGCCTATTACGGCTACAAGGCCTTCGTGCGTGAGGCGGAACGTGTTTCCGCGAAAATAAGGCGGCAGGAGAAACAGGCGTCGAACGGGACGATCGGAACGCTCGTCAAGGATCCCGTCACCGGCGAATACCGGCTGGCCAAGGACTGACCCCTCATCGCTTTCCGCTGCATGGACAGCTTTCTCGCACCGGCGAAGATCAATCTCGCGCTGCACGTCGTCGGGCGGCGCGAAGACGGCTATCATCTGATCGAAACAATCGCTGTTTTCACCCGCTTCGGCGACCGGATCGAAGTTTCGCGCGCTGAAAAGGACGAATTTCGTGTCACCGGCCCCTATGGCGGCGCTATTCCCGCCGATGGCGGCAATCTCGTCCTGAAAGCGCGCGACGCTTTCCGGCAAGCCTTTCAGGCCAGCGCCGGCAAGCCTTTGTCGATCGCGCTTGAAAAGAACCTGCCGCCCTCGTCGGGAATCGGCGGCGGGTCGAGCGACGCGGCAGCCGTGCTTCGCGCGCTAAAACGTCAATACGGCTCCGCTGTTCCGGAAACGTCACTTTCGGCGATGGCGGCAAGGCTCGGGGCGGACTTGCCCATGTGCCTCGCGGCACGGCCGCTGGTCGCGCGCGGGATCGGCGAAAGGATCGAAATCTTTCGCGATTTCCCATCGCTGCCGATGATCCTCGTCAATCCAGGGGTGGGGGTTTCGACGCCCGCGGTATTCCGGGAGCTTTCCGGCCCTGTAAACCCTCCCATCGGTTCGCGGCCGCCCACCGATCCCAAGGCACTCCCGACCTGGCTCGACCGGACACGCAACGATCTCGAAAAGCCCGCGCGCGGCATTGCTACGGTGATCTCGAACGTGTTGCAGGCACTCACGCAGGCCGGTGCGTCATTCGCGCGCATGTCGGGCTCCGGTGCGACGTGTTTCGGGCTTTTCGAGACGGTCGAAGCGGCCCAGAATGGAGCCACCCTCATTCGCATGCGGCAGCCGGACTGGTTTGTGGCGGCGACGCGGAGCATGGCCTCGACGGAGGATCCCGACGATGGGAATTGACGAGAAACGGCCTTTCATCCCTGTCAGTTTCGCCGTGCTCACGGTTTCCGATACGCGCGGCCCCGCGGACGACAAATCAGGGCAGACACTGGCGGAGCGGATCGAGGCGGCGGGCCACACGCTTGCCGCCCGCGAGATCGTCAAGGACGATGCAGACGCCATTCGCGGCATCGTCCGCGCATGGGCCCGGGACAAGGCGATCGACGCGATCATCACGACGGGCGGCACGGGCTTCACCGGCCGCGACGTGACGCCCGAAGCGCTCGAGCCGCTTTTCGAAAAGAGGATGGACGGCTTTTCCGAGGTCTTTCACCGGATTTCCTACGACAAGATCGGCACATCCACGATCCAGTCGCGCGCCACAGGCGGCCTCATCGACGCGACCTTCGTCTTCGTCCTCCCCGGTTCGCCCGGTGCTTGCAAGGACGCCTGGGACGCTATCCTCAAGGCGCAATTCGACTATCGCCACATGCCCTGCAACTTCGTCGAGATCATGCCGCGGCTCGACGAGCACATGAAACGCGGCAAGCCGTAATCTCCCTCGCACCCGCCGTCGACCGACAGGCTCCGGAAGGCCGCCTGCCCCCTTTCCGGATCGCTCTCGCACTCGTCCATCGAAAATGTTCTTGATATGTTCTTATCAACCGGATAGGAATAATTTCATCACGACTCACCTTTCGGATACGCGAAAGACGAAACAATGATGGAACCGATAACGCATGCCGATGTTGCAGCCTTCACGAAAGGAGGCCCGGTGATCGCCAACGCGATGATCGAAAGAAGCGGCATCAGGATCGACCCGGACAGGCGCCGCGGCCGTGGCGCCGGAGTCAATCCGACGGGACGATTCGAGCCGACGACGCGCCACGTCTTCGACGACGGATGGGATTCGATCGAGGAATTGCCGCCCTTCAAGACAAGCGTTCAGGTCGAGAAACCCAGGACCGTCATCACCCGCAACGAATCCCCGGACATTTCCTTCGACCGTTCGATCAATCCCTACAGGGGTTGCGAGCATGGCTGTGTCTATTGTTTTGCCCGCCCGACGCACGCCTATATGGGCCTTTCGCCCGGCCTCGATTTCGAATCGAAGCTCTTCGCCAAGCCGGACGCGGCCAGGCTTCTGGAGCGCGAACTGGCGAAGGGGAACTACCAACCGCGAACCATCGCCATCGGCACCAACACCGACCCCTATCAGCCGATCGAGCGGAACTGGCGTATCATGCGCGAAATCCTTGAGGTCTTGGAAGCTCACAATCATCCTGTCGGCATCGTCACCAAGTCGGCGCTGGTGATCCGCGATATCGATATCCTGGCGCGAATGGCGGAGAAGGGGCTGGCTAAGGTGGCGCTTTCGGTGACGACGCTCGACAGGCGGCTGGCACGGACCATGGAGCCGCGCGCGGCAACGCCTCCGAAGCGGCTTGAGGCAATCAGGCTCCTGTCGGAGGCCGGTATCCCGGCTTCGGTGATGGTCGCCCCCATCGTTCCCGGCCTGAACGACCAGGAAATGGAACGCATCCTGGAATCCGCCGAGGCGGCGGGAGCGCGTGAAGCGGGCTTCGTCATCCTCAGGCTGCCGCTCGAGGTCAGCCCTATCTTCAAGGATTGGCTGCTTCGTCATTATCCGGACCGCTACCGGCATGTCCTGTCGCTGATCCGCTCCATGCGCGGTGGCAAGGATTACGATGCGGAATGGGGCAAGCGGATGAAGGGAAGCGGCCCCTATGCCTGGCAGATCGGGCGACGTTTCGAGATGGCGGCGAAACGCCTCGGCCTCAACCGGGAAAAGCGGGCATTGCGTACGGATCTTTTCAAGGCCCCGGCGGGTGCCGGGGAGCAGTTGGTGCTGCTTTAGCCCTTTTTCTTTCAGCCGTTATGAGAAAGCGGCTGGTTTCACCATTGCCTTCCCGTCGCGTCGCTGCCCCTCCCCGGGCGGCCGACGG
Source organism: Rhizobiaceae bacterium (assembly GCA_004299545.1). Taxonomy (GTDB): domain Bacteria; phylum Pseudomonadota; class Alphaproteobacteria; order Rhizobiales; family Rhizobiaceae; genus Mesorhizobium_L. The sequence continues at coordinate 1,350 of SCRB01001003.1, read as the reverse complement.
GCCCTCGCCAGCGTTTCCCCTACGTCGGCGAGGCCTTGCGGAGAATCGGGCGGGATGCGAGCATTGCCGCATAATGGCTCGCCAACGCTCCGATTCTCCGCTTCTCTTCAACATGCCGATAGCGCCGGATTTCGTCCTGGAACAGCGTGCCATCAGACGCGGATTGGGACCCGTCGCCGGCCTCGACGAAGCCGGCCGGGGCCCGCTCGCGGGACCTGTGGTTGCCGCCGCGGTCATCCTCGATCCGAAAGGCATCCCCGATGGCATCGACGATTCCAAGAGGCTGACCGCGTTGGCCCGCGAAAAACTCTTCGGCGAGATTTTTTCAAGCGCGATCGCCGTTGCCGTCGCTTCCGTCTCCGCCTGCAGCATCGATCAATCCGATATCCGCAAGGCAAGCCTCGAAGCGATGCGGCGGGCACTTGCCGGCCTTTGCGTCAGCCCGCGTTACGCGCTTGCCGACGGCCGCGACGTGCCGCCTGGCCTCCCCTGCCCCGCCGAGGCCATCGTGAAGGGCGACCAGCGCTCGCACTCGATCGCCGCGGCGTCGATCGTCGCGAAGGTGACCCGCGACCGGATGATGGTCCAGGCCGGCCGCTGCCATGCCCACTTCAGCTTCGGGCTTCATATGGGCTATGCGACGGAGCGCCACCGCAGCGAGATCGCCGGGCATGGCGCGTTGCCCAGGCTTCACAGAATGTCCTTCGCGCCCTTTCGGCTTGACAGTGCCGAAGTTGTCAGCGAGCGGGAACTCACTTGAGAGCGTTGGCCCATGGCTGTTTCGGGGCGTTGGCGCACGGCAAGCATGGTCGCTCAAGCGGCTTCGTCAATTGTCGCCACCCCTCATTCCCACTCGATCGTCAACAGGCTTGAGTTCGCATTGTAACTATTAGGCTTTCTGCTCAGGCTCCGAACCCATACCAACCGCGATACCACCACGGTCAGGGGCTACGTTCGCAAATTCGCTACAGCACCTCTTCTCGCCATATACGGCCGGATCGATGCTCGCATTGAAGAGCTAGAAGCCGAGCAGCCAAAGGCGGAAGCATCCGCGCGGAACCGATCCTTGATGAATAAGCCCGCGAGTACGTCCGAGGGCAAGCGAACTTCGACGACGTGTATATCTGCCCGACCAACAAATCATAGACAGGCCGGGGCCGGAGGGCGGGCGCGAGAGAGATCAACAGCATCCTGACAAGTTGGACATCGCATTTGACAAAATTGTTGTAGCGAAATCCAGAATCGGATATCGCTACGCCATGATGTCCAAGGAAGAGTTCGCCGCGCACCTGTCCTATTTGCGCCTGTCGCTCGCCGAGGCCGCGCTTCCGCTCGGACGAGCCGAGCAGA
>SCRB01001002.1 GCA_004299545.1 Rhizobiaceae bacterium | reverse complement strand
TGGATCGCCCATCCGCAAGAATTCTCCCTGAGCGCGAACACGCGCAACCTCGATTTCGATGCCGCGCCATTCATCGACCTCCTTCAACTGCTTCTTGGCTTCTTTCAGGCGGGTCTCGACCGTGCATGCGCTTTGATACCACATGCCGATCTTGTCTTTCGCCCATGTACCGTTACCCAAACCAAGCACCGGGGCGATCGCACATGACAGTGCCATCCGCGACACTTGGCGAGCGGACAGGGGTTCGTAAATCAGCATTGCGGCAAGCAATCGACTCTGGCTGCTCGAATCTGTCGGCGTGGGTACATCAACCATTCCCTGATACCGACTTCCCGGATATTCGCCATTGGCAACGAGCAACATGTACCCAAGCGACACGGTCGAGTAGGGCAGCAAGCCGGACATATTGGCAATCGTAGAATTCCCGAGATGTTCGGCAAGGCTCACGGCGCGTTGCCGGTCGCTGATCAAGTCTTCGTTGTCTTCGGTGTCGCCCTCGTATCGCAAAGGCAGACACTCGTTGATGGCCTGCGCAACGAACGCATCGAGCTTCGCCGCATCGGTGGTGGCCAGCACGGCCGTCATCAATGTGTCAACGCCGGCAGGCGTTCCCATAGCGGCCTCGGCATCGGATTGCCGCCCCGAAAGCATACGTTCGACGGCGTCATGCCAGCGGTTACCCAGAGCAGGAATACCCCGCTCGGCACCAGCCTCATCGAGCAACCCGGCATCCAGCGCGAACGTCTCAAATAGGGGCTCTTCGCGCAGCAGGCGCCGCTGTTCCTGCGCATCGAAATTGGTCGTTGCCAAATAGGACTGGCCGCGTTCTGAAAAGCGCGTCAATCCTGCCAGTCGACAGCCCGAGAGACCGCGATATAGCTCGATGGTGCTGGGCCATTGGTCGTGATACCACAGGCTCTTCAGCAGGTCGCTTCCCTGACCGTCTTTCAGTTTCTGCAAGCGGTCGCGATCAATTAGCCAAACGGGCTCAGACACCCGAGTATCGGCCTCAGGAATCGTGGCTTCGGACACCACGTCACCGCACATCAGGTTTGCCTGCGCAGCATAGACATCATCTCGATCGGGGGCGAACACTCGCGGAATCATGCCCCCGAGTCTGCCAGCAACAATGCAACAGCCCAGCACCTCTGCCTGCTGGGTGACGATCCACTTCACCTGCCATTGCATCGCCGTGGTCAACATGCCGGTCGCGAGCGCAGCAGTTAGAGGTTGGCACGCTGCGGGCATGAGCGAATTCATCATGAAGGATTCAACGGCGTCAGGGCCGCTCCCCAGCTTGCCCGTCTGCCGCAGATCTTCGGTAAAGTCTTCCGGCAGCATTTCGATTTGAGAGACGAGCTTTGACCACAGGAAAACACTGCGATCCGGGAAGACCGCCCACTTGTAGGGCGGGACGCCTTTTTCCAGAAGGCGTGGTGTCTCTTCAGGCCACGGCTCCTGGTAGGTCATGTAATCCCACATCTCATCGCGGAAGAAGCCTTTCTTCCAGGCGTCCTCAGTGGCTCGCCGCATCTTCTCCTCAAGGCTGATTCCAGCCACGGCCAGTTCGGTCAGATGAAGCTTGGAGACGAGCGTGCGAGCCATCAGCAGATCAATGCCGTAGCGAACGAACATGCGCCAAGCGACGCCATAGGCAATCTTCTCCATGCTCAGCGAGCCATCCGGCACCGAAAACGAAGCTGTTGCCTCGCGCTGTGCGTCATGCAAGCTGTTATAGCCCAGCACGACTGCCAGCGCGTTTTGGGCTTGCATTAGGGATTGATCACCGAGTGGCCAGACTTTTCGCAAGGCCTTCGCGATCTTGGTGTACGAACCATGCTCGAAATCAGCATGGAGCAACGGGATACGCATAGCAACTCCTTCCGTAGCGCGGATCAGATGCAGTGGCTGGTTCACCGTTATGCGCTACGCAGGGTTGTGTGCGTCTAACGGAATGGGGGTGATACATCTCATGGCACTGCCTTTGCCATTACCAGCGGCGCGATCGAGATAGACCGATTCGCGCAATATATCGCTGGCTCTCACGCTGCGTCAACCGCAAAATCTGGTTTTACGCTTCGCTGGCGGCAGCCTTCATCAACCACGAATTCCGGATATCAAAATATAACTTCCTGACAGGAAGTGTCGGCATAGAATGCGCTTTGTGACAGACGACACGAGGGCGCGAGTATGCAGGGCACGGCTGTAACTCCTGAACGGAACAATGCGGCTGGCGGGGAGGCGGAAAGCCTGTTCTCGCTGGCGCTCAACGCGCGGTGCGAGTTCGCGACGATGTGGCTGTACGTGACTTCGGGCGACGCGGGCGCGCCGGCATTCGCCCGGCATCGTGGAATGGCGTACGACTGCGCCTGCCGCGCCGGTTATCACTACGCGCACGAGCCGATACCGCATCTGCTTCGGGACGATGACGAACTCAGGCTGGCGTGGACCCACGGCGTCATCAACCGGCGCCGCGATCACATCAGGAAGCTGATCGCGGCGAACGACTGGCCCGCCCTCGATCTCCCGTTTCCCGAAAAGATTCTCGAAACGCTTCGCGCGGGGAAGCCGGTTCATGTCGACGGCCACGGCCTCTACTCCGAAGAGGATTCCATCTGTTGCGTGAGCCCGTACGGCATCGAGCGCGTCGTGTGCGCGGCCCGGGATCTATCCCTGGCCGATATCGAGGGGTTCCTTGCGGATATGGCGCTCGACGTGGAGTGGGACGCGGTGCCGCATTGATGCCCGGCACCTTGAATTCTGCGCTTCGTCCGGCACGATGAAATGACACCGTGGATTCCCTCGGGCGATCCACCTCGGAGCAGCAGCTATTTCGCCGGACCGAAGAGAAAATGACCGAATCGAACAAGACAACTCGTAGACCTCGCCACCTTCCGGATCCGACCTTCATTTCGACGACGGTGGATCGGTGGGGTGGAAGGCTCGTCGAATGCCGCGACCTTTGGGACGGATACAGTCTGCACGATGCAGTCCTCGACAGTACACCCCTGAAGAAGTGCCAGTGGGCGACACTGTTCGCGTACATGCATCGGCGCTTCGGTCTGCCGCATATGGGCGGCGACGATTACAAGGATCTGTCCGCCAGTTGGATGCTGACGACGCCGGACCGTGAGGTCTTCGTTCGCGTCAATCCGTCATTGAGTGGTCCGGGCTTTTCGTTGGCGCCTTACCTGCTGATGCCGCGGGACACAACGAACCGGGTGCACCGCGCCAGCGAGCTGAACTTACCGACCGAACGGGTGGCCGCCATCCGGAAGGCGTACAGGACGGCTCTCCTTGATCTCCTGCGCCCCGTTTGCGTCCGCGACAGTGACATCAACGCGCTGGGGGTGCTCGGAGATAGCGCTCTGGATCAGGCTCTCATGGAAACCGACGAGGACGAGGCGAGCGATGCCTACAAGTTGCGCTTCCATCCTTCCTGCGGTTACTCCATGCCACTGGGGCTTTTCGGAGGCAACGATTGGCCGATCTTGTGCTCCTTGATCCGCCACCTGGGCGATGGCGACATGGAAGCAGGACGCGCGAAAGCGCTCGAGGTGCTACAGCGCGACGTCTACGGCGAAGCAGCGGGCGCCGGATGGCAAGTCCACCGGCTCATGCTACTCAGCGCGAGGAATCAACGTGGCGCGGTCGCTGCCGGACTGGGACTCGTCCCGGGCGATGTTGCCCGTTTTGATGCCGAATTGAAATCCTTTCACGATCGCGAAAGCACCGACCGATCCATTGCTGACGAGATGACTGACGCGGTCGTCAATTCCGCGTCGGACTTCTTGAAGCGGCTTGGCCTGCCCGACATGGAACTTGGCGAGA
>SCRB01001001.1 GCA_004299545.1 Rhizobiaceae bacterium | reverse complement strand
GGCCCGGCGGGATCGGCATCAGGCCGGGAAAAGTGCGCGGCATAGAGATCCCATAGCGGCTGCACCGTCACGTCGAAGGCGCCGCCCGTCATTTCGCTGAAACCGACGCTCCGTCCGAGTAATTCGACCAGTTCCAGCGGTGGGCCATCGAGGCGTCCGTCGCGATTGAGCCGGCTCAGGGCGGACTCCGGATCGTACAGGCTGAAGATACGCTCCAGGCGGGCGACCTCCTTCAGCGACCTGTCGATCAGGTCCTGCGCAGCCGCCGCATCGGGATGGTGCAACTGGATCATGGCGTCGGCGCCGAGCGCAACCCCGCGCCAGACATGCAGGTTCTCCTGCGGCATGGGGGCCGTGTCCCCGCCCCCGGGAATGCCGGAGAGAAGCAGCATGCCCGGCATCGCGCCGAGGATCCTGAGAAAACGCCGGCGGCTCCAGTCTGGGCTAGTCATGGCTGCTACTCCTGGATTGGGAGCCGTCCGGCGCATATCCGGGCAGCACGTAATCGGCGGGCACGGCATCGAACCGCACCACGTGTCCCCCATGTTCGCCCACGAAGCCGCGGGCCGCCTCCTGGGTGCCGAACGGTATGGCCTCTTCCTCGTTCATGCCGCCGCGCCTGTCGCTGCCGATCACGAAGTAGGCGCCGCGCGCCTCGATCCACGTGCCGGGCTCGGGATGGCCCCAGTTGCGCGCCTTGCCCATGTCGTTGACGTAGATGGCGCGGATAGGAAGGCGCGGCACCGAGACCATGGTGAAGGCGAACATGTCGTGGACCGACGAGAACCAGTAGGGAGCGTCCCGCCCGTCGACGAAGACCTGTGCCTTCGGCCCGGAATGCTCCTGGAGAGACATGCCGCAGAATTCCGCGACGCTGTTCTCCGTCGGCTCCTGCGGGCCGGGAACGGGCCCCGCTTCATGGCAGGCGCCAAGTGTGAGAAGCGCCAGCCCGAACGCCGCGCGGACCAAAAGGCCTTGCCGACGTTTCATACCTGCCTCCGCGAAAAGGCGACGCTCGCGAACAGCAGCGGCACGCAGATCCATGCCAGCAGTGCTCCCGCCAGCGCGGCCGGACTCAGCGTCACGTCGCGGGCGATGCCGACCATGCCGCTCAGCCGGCCGATATCCGGCAGACCGGCCAGATTGAGCATCCGGTATACGTCGGCGGGATTGGCGAGCAGCAGCAGGTTGAACAAGCCGACCGTGACCATCCTGCCGTCGTCGACGACGAGCAAGCCGAGGAGAGCGATGTCGTAGAGGATAACGAAGAACAGCCAGATGCCGATCGCCACGCCGGCCGCAGTGCGCTGGCTTTGCGCCACCACGCTGACGCAATATCCCAGCGCCAGGAAGGCGGCGGCGAGCATGATGCTGGTGCCGAGCAGGTTAAGGAAGGCGAGACGGGACGCGCTCTCTTGCGGTGCTGCGGTCAATCCCATCGCAAGCGCGGCGAGCCCGTAGCCGATGATGATCGCGATCGTGAGGATTCCGACATGGCCGAGGAACTTTCCCGCGATGATCTGCCAGCGTCGCACCGGATAGGACAGGAGCAGCAGCATCGTGCCGCGATCGAATTCGCCGGCGATCGCATCATGGGCGATGATCAGGGCGATCAGCGGGATAAGAAAGGTGGTGAGGCTGGAGAGGCTCACCACCGCCACCGACAAGCGCGAAGCGCCGACCCCGCCGACAGGCGCGCTGCCTATCAGCGAAAGCGTGAGCGCCAAGGCCGCCAGCAACAGCGTGCTCGCGACGACGCGGCGGTTGCGGAATCCGTCGCGCATCTCGCGCACGGCGATGATCCAGACGGAGCGGATCATTGCGCCTCCTCGCGGCGCAGGATGCCGGCATAGATGTCCTCGAGCGTGGCTGGAACGACCTCCACGTCAGCGAGCGCGGACGGCTCGGCGAGCAGGCGGCGCAGGATAGGCAGCTTCTCGCTTTC
>SCRB01001000.1 GCA_004299545.1 Rhizobiaceae bacterium | reverse complement strand
CCGGCCGGATGCTGGCGGAACGCGCCCTTTCCGACGTCGCGAAAAACCTGAACGAAGCGCTGGCATCGCCGGTGGAGGTCTCGCTGAAGAACGTCGACCTGGCACGGGGCGCCGATGCCCGCCCGCCCGCGGGAGGCTTCCAGGCCTTGTCGGTCGTTGCCGCGGCGGCATCCGCCGACGCACTCGTCATGCTGCTTGACGCCGACGCCATTGCCCTGATGGTGGGTGCGCTGTTCGGGGCCGATCCGGATCTGCCTTTCATCCCGATCGAGCGCGGCCTGTCGCCGACGGAAATGGAGATCGCGGACTTGACGTTCCGCGCGTTCGCGCTGGCCATAAACGGTTCGGGGCAAAGATCCCTCGATATCCGGTTGCCGTTGCGGCCGGCTGTTACCGGGCTCGACCTGCAAAAGCAGGTGCTGCGGGACGGTCCGGCGGTCCGGATCGCCTTCTCCATCTCGAACGGAACCGGCAGCGGCACGCTCGAACTTTATATGCCTCAGCGGGTTCTCCTGAAACATCGTGCCGGCCCGGGTAATTCGGCCGAGAGCGCAAGTTCCGGTGCGTGGAAGGCGCGATTCGGGGAAGAGGTCAGGCGCTCGTCGGTCAGGCTCGATGCCATCATTCCGCTCGGCCGCATGACTCTCGGCGAGATCGCGACGCTGCAACCCGGACAAATTATCCCCATGCCTGAAGCGGCGGCGGGCGATACGCGCCTCTGCGCGCGCGAAAAGACGCTTTTTCTTTGCGAATTCGGTAAGCTTGGCCAGAATTATACGGTGCGTGTCAAGCAGCCATATGATGAAAACAGGGAAATCATAGAGGGATTGCTACCCGGCTAAAAAGGCCGCGCGGGCGATGGAGACAGTCATGACGAGTGAGACAGCCCCTATGCCGGAGGAGGAGCCTCAGGAACAGGAACTCAACCAGGCGATCGAGCAGTTGCGCGGTGCGCTGAGGGACGGTGTCGCCACCGACGCGCCCGCGAACAGCGCCGTCATCATGAACATTCCTGTCGAGGTCCAGGTTGTTCTCGGCAGCGCCGAGATGCCTGTCTCCGACCTGATGGCGCTCGGCAAGGGCGCCGTCGTATCGCTCAACAGGCGCATCGGGGAACAGGTCGACGTCACGGTCAACGGCCGCAGGATCGCGCGCGGCGAGATCACCGTGCTCGACAGCGATCCGTCCCGCTTCGGCGTCCGGCTGGTGGAAATCATCACCGAAAAGGCGCGCTGAGCCTCGTCCTCTCTTTTGCTCGTCGGAAAGCATCTTCCATGAATCAGACGCTGAACCTCACCAAGACGCAGAAGGCGGCCGCCATTCTCGTCGCGATGGGAAAGCCGGCTGCCGGCCGGCTGCTCAAATTCTTCAAGCAGGATGAGTTGAAGGCGCTGATCGAGGGCGCGCGTATGCTGACCACCATTCCGCAGGACGAACTTGAGCGTATCGTCGCGGAATTCGAAGGGGAATTCGCCGAGGGGGCGGGGCTTCTCGACTCGGCTGACAAAATGGACACCATTCTCAACGAATCTTTCTCCCCGGAGGAAGTGAGTGTCATCAAGGGCGAGACGGCCGCGCCGCAAACCGACGGCATGCCGCCATCGGTCTGGCCGTCTGTAGAGGCATTGGAGCCGGCCCGGTTGGGGGAGTTCCTTGGCGCGGAGCATCCGCAGACGATCGCGCTCATCCTCTGCAACATGAAGCCGCAAAGCGCCGCGAATGTCATCATAACGCTTGCCAAGCCCATCAGGGGCGAGGTGATCAAGCGCATGCTATCGATGACCAACGTGCCGGAGCGCGCCAGGCGGATCGTCGAGAACCAGATCAGGAGCAGGGTGCTCTCGGATACGTCGAGCCGGGACAATTCAGCCGGGCAGGTTCGCGTCGCAAGCGTCCTCAACGAACTCGAGAAGGAACAACTCGACGAGGTCATCGGCGATATGCGCGCGGCGGGCACGCTGGATGTCGAAGCGGTCCAGGCACGGCTGTTCAGCTTCGAGGACATCGTCAAGCTCAGCCAGAAGGCCAGGGTCACGCTCTTCGACGGCCTGGCGACGGACATCGTTACACTGTCGCTGCGCCGCTGCGAGGGCGACCTGCGCGAAGCGGTGCTGTCGGCGATCGGCGCCCGCGCGCGCCGCATGATCGAATCCGAACTGTCGATGGACGCCGCGGGAATTCCGCCGGTCGATATTGCCAGGGCGCGCAAGACCGTCGCTTCCACCGCTTTGCGGCTGGCGGGCGAAGGGCTTCTGGAATTGCATGAAGCTCCGGACGTCCAGGAAGCCGCCTGAGAGCAATTCCAGCAAAAGTGTGAAGCGGTTTTACGTCCGGAATTGCGTAAAAACAAAGAGATAGAGCACTTTTGCAATTCAGCGAGAGCGGGAAGTGCTCGAGAGATCCCTGAGGCATTGGTTTCGCTCCCATGGCTGACTCCGAAGACAAGGAAAGCAAAACCGAGAATCCGACCGAGAAGAAGCTTCGCGATGCCATCGAGAAAGGCAATCTTCCCTTCTCGCGCGAGGCGCCGATCTTCGCGTCCTTTCTTGCGATCCTGATCTTCGCACTTTTTTTTGCCGACAAGAGCGCGGTCCACATGGCGCGGTTCCTTGCCAATTTTCTCGATCGGCCGGAAGAATTCCGGCTTGGAACGGCGCAGGACGTGGTGGCTCTCTACCGCGCCGTGCTGGTCGAGGTGGTGAAGCTTTTCGGCGTCGTCATGATCCTTCTCATGGTGGGGGGCATTGCGGCCTCGGTGCTCCAGAACGTGCCGCGCTTCGTCCTTGATCGCATCGCGCCCAAGATGTCTCGCGTCTCGCTGGGGGAAGGATGGCGCAGGCTGTTCGGCGTCAAGGGCTGGGTGGAGTTCCTGAAATCCGTGGGCAAGGTCGGCCTGGGTGTCGCCTGCCTGGTTTTCGCGCTCTCCGGCGTCCGGGAGAGGCTGCTCTCCGGCATGCTGATGGAGCCTGCGGCATTCGGCCTGATGCTCCGCTCGATCACCATCCATATCATCGCCGCGATCGCTTTCGCCGTTGCCCTGATCGCCGCCGTCGACCTGTTCTGGTCGCGCTTCAGCTGGTTCAGCGACCTGAAGATGAGCCGCCAGGAGATCAAGGACGAGTTCAAGCAGACGGACGGCGACCCCATCGTCAAGATGCGGCTGCGTTCGCTCGCCCGCGACCGCGCCCGACGCCGCATGATGCAGGCCGTGCCGAAAGCGACGCTCGTGATCGCCAATCCGACGCATTACGCCATCGCGCTGAACTATATCCGGGATCGGGATGCCGCACCGGTCGTGGTCGCCAAGGGGCA
>SCRB01000999.1 GCA_004299545.1 Rhizobiaceae bacterium | reverse complement strand
CTCCTCTTCGCGGTCGGATTCTCGATCAATCTCCTGTCCTTGCTTGCCATGGTGCTTGCCATCGGGCTTGTCGTCGACGACGCCATCGTCGTTGTGGAGAACATTCATCGCCACATCGAAGACGGGCTGGCGCCGTTCAGGGCAGCCATTGTCGGCATGCAGGAGATTGCCGGGCCGGTCGTCGCAATGACGATCACGCTCGCCGCCGTCTTCGCGCCGCTCGCCTTTACCGGCGGCCTCACCGGCGCGCTGTTCCGCGAATTCGCCTTCACGCTCGCCGGCTCCGTCATCATCTCGGGCGTTGTCGCCTTGACGATCACACCGGCCATGGCGGCACGCATCCTGACAGCGGGGAATCACAGCCGTTTCCAGCGCATCGTCGACGGCACCTTCGACTGGATCGCCGACCGCTATGAACGGCTGGTCAGAGGATCGCTCAATTACCGCGCGGTGACGCTCGTCATCGTCATTCCGCTCATCCTGCTGACCGGTTTCCTCTTCACCAAGACCTCGACCGAACTTGCACCCGAAGAGGACCAGGGGGCGCTGTTCTCGCTCGTCACCGCACCGCGCTATGCGACGACGCCCTATACCAGCCTCTACGTCAACCAGATCCGGAAGCTCACCGAGAACATTCCCGAGGTGAAGGCGAACTTCTCCATCACCGGGCTGAACGGCGCGACCAACACCGCCTTCGCTGTCTGGGCGCTCAAGGATTGGGCCGACCGCTCCCGTTCGCAGAAACAGATTCAACAGGATATACAGGGCCGCCTGGCGAAAGTCGCCGGCGTTCAGGCTTTCGTCTTCGCGCCCTCCTCGCTGCCCGGCACCGGCGGCGGGTTACCGATCACTGTGGTCGTGCAGTCGATCGGCAAGCCGGCCGAAGTCTACGATATAGGCGAGAAGATCAAGGACGCGGCGCAGGCGTCGGGCAAGTTCATCATCGTGCAGAATTCGCTGTCCTTCGACGCGCCTCAGGTCAGCGTCACGATCGACCGTGACCGCGCCGCAGCCCTCAACCTGCCGATCAGCGACATCGCCAACACGCTCGGCCTCTTCGTCGGCGGCGCCGAAGTGGCGCAGTTCGACCGCGATTCCAACAGTTACGACATCGTCCCGCAGGTACCGCAGCAATTCCGCTCCAACCCTGCCGATCTTGGCCATTACTATGTCAGGAGCACGACCGGGCAGATGGTGCCGCTGTCGGCGGTGGTGCATATTTCGACCAACGCCTCGCCGGCGGCTATCGAACAGTTCAACCAGTTGAACTCGACCACGATCTCGGCGCTGCCGCTGCCCGGCGTCACCACCGGCGAGGGTTTGCAGACGATCATCGACATCGCCAAGCCGAAACTGCCGGAAGGCTTTTTCCTCGACTATTCCGGCCAATCACGGCTGGAGCGCGAACAGGGTAACACGATCCTGATCGCCTTCATCATGGCCATCATCGTCATCTATCTGGTGCTGGCTGCCCAGTTCGAGAGTTTCCGCGATCCCCTCATCATCATGATGGCGGTGCCGCTATCGATCTTCGGTGCCATCGTGCCGCTTAATATCGGGCTAGGAACACTCAACATCTATACAGAGGTCGGCCTCATCACGCTGATCGGGCTGATCACCAAGCACGGTATCCTGCTGGTCGAATTCGCGAACCAGCAACGCGAAGAGCACGGCATGTCGAAATTCGACGCCATCGTGGCCTCGGCGAAGGTACGGCTGCGGCCGATCCTGATGACGACGGCCGCCATGGCGCTCGGCGTCGTGCCGCTTATCGTCGCGCAGGGCGCCGGCGCCGCGGCGCGCTATTCGATGGGCCTCGTCATCTTCTCAGGTATCCTGATCGGCACCTGCTTCACCCTGTTCGTCGTGCCGATGTTCTACACCCTCATCGCCGAGGCGGAAGCGCCGAACAGGGGCGCGATCCCGACCGACGAACCTCCGGCGGCGCCGAGCCATGCTTAAATTCGCCTGCAAGATGCAACAGGCAACGTTTCAGCCGAGAGTTTCGGCGAAAAAGGTCGTCAGCCGCTTCCAGTGCCGTTCCGCCCCCTTCTCGTCATAAATCCGGTGGTCGGAAACGCACCAGCCATGCTCCATGCCGACATAATTCTCGATAATGTAATCGACACCGGCGGTGCGCAGCGCCTCGTCGAGCCTTGACGATTGTTCCGGCGGAAAACTGCGGTCGACACCGGCGGAGCCGACATAGACGCGCGCCTTGATCGATACCGCCCTGCGGTGGGGACTGTCCGGCGCGTCGCCGGCGAGATTGCCGCCATGGAAACTCGCGGCTGCAAGAACCCGGGCCGGATAAGCCGCGGCTGCATTGAGCGCCCGCGCGCCGCCCATGCAATAGCCGACCGTCCCGATCGGCCCCGTAGCCCCGTTCGCCGACAGCGTCTCGATGAACGCGTGACTATCCCGCACGGTCATGTCCTGCGTCGTTTCAGCGATCATCTTCCGGATCAGGCTGCCCGTCTTCTCGTTCGCGAAAGCGGTTGCGGCATCGAACGGCCCGTATCCCCCGAAGCGGTAGAAGAGATCCGGCACAAGCACGGCATAGCCATGACCCGCCAGGCGCTCGGCCATGGAATAGAGGGATTCGCGCGGGCCGAACGCGTCCATATAAAGGATCACGCCGGCCTTCGATGCTGCTGGAGAGGACGGCGGCACCAGAACCGCTTTCGCCACGCCATCCCCGGTTTCGATGCCGATCGCCTGTCTTGCCATTTTATGATTCCCGCCCTGATTCACCCCTAAATATCCGCCGCTCTCCTTATGGCAAGAGATGTCAGGGGCCAACCATTCAGGTTTGCGTGTGGGCCGCCGCCTCGCCTGCTCAACGGATGAAAGCGCGTGTGTGGAACGCCTGCTCTTCAACCGGATAGCGATAGGCCGTGCCGTAGGGGCAGGCATTGCGGGCGAGACAACCGTCGTCGCGGCAGGCTGAACCGGCCGGGCCGCGCACATGCGCAAGGCATTCCGCATAGGCAAAGCCGTCGCTGGAAAAGGCACTCACCGGGCAGGTCTTCAGGCAAGGTTTTTCGAGGCAGGAATCACAAAGGTGGATTGGTGCCGCCGCGTGCTGGAAGACAAGTTCGCTATCGAAGAGAAGCGCGCCGCGATAGGCGTGCCACAGTCCGTAGCGCGGGTGCATGAGAATGCCGACCGGCGATGGCTTCAGCCCTTCCGCGCGCATCGCCCATTGCTGAAACGGCAGGAACGGCCGGTCGGACGGCGAGGCCGCCCTCGCTCCGAATTTTTCCGCGACCGCACCGATGACTTCCCGCGACCACGTGTCGAGCGGATTGGCGATATCGGGCGGCTGCTTCGCCAGCCACGCTTCAAAGTGCGGCCATGGGGTTCCGCCGGCCTGCCCTACCAGCAAAAGCGCCCTTGCAGGATCTCCGTACGGGCCGGGCGGCGCCTCCTCATTCACCGCAAAATTGAAGCCTCCACGCAAGATGAGTCCGTGGAGGAGGAGAGCGGCCGAAATACGTTCGGATATATCCCCCTCGCCTCTCATGGCGACAAAACCTGCGCTCTTCGTCGCCCCCTCTGTCCGGCAAGCCTCTCCCGTTTCAGATGCACGAAATCACCCCTTATCCGGCTCTTTGAACGCACTCCGCCAGACTTCCCGGTGAATGATCTCGGCCACTTTAGCCCGGCCTGTCTCGGGCTCCTTTCAAGTAAAGGCGTCGGGCATCGATTCCTTCTTCCTCGCGATGAAATCCTTCAGCCCGTCGTCAATGCCGGGATCGATCGCCGGCGCCTCATAGCTTTCCAGCCAGCGCCGGCAAAGCGCGTTGGCGCGCTGCCTCGCATCCTTCTCGCCCTCGGCCAGCCATTGCTCATAGGAATTGTTGTCGGCAATAGTCGAGCGATAGAAGGCGCTTTGGAAATTCGCCTGCGTGTGCGCGCAGCCGAGATAATGGCTGCCCGGCCCGACCTCGCGGATGGCATCCATTGCCTGTCCGTTTTCCGAAAGGTCCACGCCCTCGCAGAAACGCTGCTGCATGCCGAGTTGGTCGGCGTCCATGACGAATTTATCATAGCCGGAGACCAGTCCGCCTTCGAGCCAGCCCGCCGCGTGGAGCACGAAATTCGTGCCGGCCAGGATCGTGGAATTCAGCGTATTGGCGCTTTCATAGGCGGCCTGCGCGTCAGCGAGCTTGGAGGCGCAGAGCGAACCGCCGGTACGGAAGGGAAGGCCGAGCCGGCGCGCAAGCTGCGCCGCGCCGTAGGAAACGAGCGACGGCTCCGGCGTGCCGAAGGTCGGCGCGCCGGACTGCATCGAGATCGACGAGGCGAAAGTGCCGAAAAGAACAGGTGCGCCCGGGCGGATGAGCTGGGTGAAAGAAGCGCCGGCGAGCACCTCGGCCAGGATCTGGGTCAAGGTGCCGGCCACCGTCACCGGGCTCATGGCGCCCGCGAGGATGAAGGGCGTGACGATGCAGGCCTGATTGTGGCGCGAATAGACCTTCAGCGCGCCGAGCATCGTTTCGTCGAACACCATCGGCGAATTGGCGTTGATGAGGCTGGTGATCACCGTGTTCTTCTCGACGAAATTATCGCCGAAGACGATCTTGGCCATCGCCACCGTATCCTCGGCCCGCTCCGGCGCCGTCACGGATCCCATGAACGGCTTGTCCGAATAGCGGAGGTGGGAATAGATCATGTCGAGATGGCGCTTGTTGACGGGCACGTCGACCGGCTCGCACACCGTTCCGCCGGAATGGTGCATAGACGGCGCCAGATAGGAAAGCTTCACGAAATTGCGGAAATCCTCGATCGTGGCGTAGCGGCGATTGCCGTCGAGGTCGCGCACGAAGGGCGGGCCGTAGACCGGCGCGAACACGGTCGCATCGCCCCCGATCTGGACGGAACGTTCGGCGTTGCGGGCATATTGGGTGAATGTCTGCGGCGCCGTCTTCAAAAGCGAGCGGCACAGTCCCTTCGGAAAGCGCACCCGCTCGCCTTTGACGTCGGCGCCGGCCTTCTTCCACAGGTCGAGCGCCTCGGCATCGTCGCGGAAGATGATGCCGACTTCCTCCAACACGGTGTCGGCGTTCTTCTCGACAAGCGCGAGGCCCTCCTCGTCGAGAACCTCGTAAACCTTGATCTTGCGATGGATATAGGGCTGCGCCGGGCCCGCACCGCCGCCGGTTCGCGCCGCGCGTCTTGCCGCGGCCCCGGCTCGGTCGCCGCGCCCGCGCCGTGCGCTTGTTTCGCTCTGAGGTGCCACGGTTTCACTCATGAAACCACTCCTTCGGACTGGATTGCCATGCACAGGCCTTATCGTACCGTGCTTTCTGGAAATCGTAGCCATGCACGGCGGGCGAACGGGTCCTACAGCGCCAGCGCGTGTCGCAAAAACGCCAGCAGGAACAGTAGGTCGTAGTGACGATTTAACGATTGGCTGCGCCGCAGGGGAAATCCACCAGTTCAAGGAGCGAGGAGAAAGGACATGCAGCGCATATTCGACGACGAGCGACGCCGAAATGGCGGATTTCATCGCGGCCCCTCCGGGGTTGGGCCGAAATCGTTTCTGAATGCGTCGAAAATGCTCGACGGTGGTCGACACCGCCTTGCGCTTTTCTCCTGTTCAGCAACGGTTTCGGGCACCAACGCAGCCAACCGTTAAACCATCACTACGACCTAACCTCTTTCCGATCGCGGTCGCTTTATTTTTGCGCCGCGTCGCAAATCAGCTATATCACCGATGCACCCGCAGATTATGTATGGTTGAAATTGCGGTGCACTCTGCGGCAAGGAGCGAATAATGGCCGACGACGAGATCATCCTGTCCGAGCTTTCCGACGACGAACTCGTGCAGCAGATGCATGACGATCTCTATGACGGGCTGAAGGAGGAGATCGAGGAAGGCACGCATATCCTTCTCGATCGGGGCTGGATTCCCTATGATGTTCTGACCGAGGCACTGGTGGAAGGGATGCGCATCGTCGGCGAGGATTTCCGCGACGGCATCCTGTTCGTTCCCGAGGTGCTTCTTTCCGCCAACGCGATGAAGGCGGGTATGTTCATTCTCAGGCCGCTTCTGGCCGAGACCGGCGCGCCGAAGCAGGGCAAGCTGATCATCGGCACGGTCAAGGGCGACATCCACGACATCGGCAAGAACCTGGTCGGCATGATGATGGAGGGCGCCGGCTTCGACGTCGTCGATCTCGGCATCAACAATTCGGTCGAGAAATATCTCGCAGCGATCGAGGAGCACCAACCGGACATTCTCGGCATGTCGGCGCTTCTGACGACGACGATGCCCTATATGAAGGTCGTCATCGACACGCTGAAGGAAAAAGGGATGCGCGACGATTATATCGTGCTGGTCGGCGGCGCGCCGCTCAACGAGGAGTTCGGCAAGGCCGTCGGCGCCGACGCCTATTGCCGCGACGCCGCGGTCGCCGTCGAAACCGCCAAGGACTTCATGAAACGCAAGCACAATCTGCGCGCCGCGAGCTGACGGCACATCCCGTCAGCTTGGCCCATCCAGCCGGACGTCGCCAACCGGCAAATTGTCAGTTGACGGCGTCCTCGACTGCATGGGCGCTGCTCTTCACATCTTTGCCGACGCCGCGAATCGTGTTGGCGCAGCCGGCCACGAAAGCGGCCAGTGCCACAATGACGACAAGGCGTGCAACTAGGGATTCTCTCACCGTCCGCTCCTCGGGAATCGTCTCTGATGGAGCGGGATGCTAAGGTGACGACGATGCGTGATGCAAGAGGCGAAAGGGTTCTGGTAATCGGTTGCGGAATGATCGCCCGCGAGGTGCTCGCCGTTAAGGAGAAGCTCGGCCTCGACCATCTCGAACTGACCTGCCTGCCGGCGGAATTCCACTTCTATCCCGACCGTATCGCTCCGGCCATGGACGCGGCGATCGAAAAGGCGAAGGCGGAAGGGTACGAACATATCTTCGTCGGTTACGCGGATTGCGGCACGGGCGGTCATCTCGACAGGGTCTGCGAGAAACATGGCGTCGAACGCCTTGGCGGCCCGCATTGCTTCGCCCTCTATCAGGGGCTCGCCGCCTTCGAGAAGGTCGGAGAGGGC
>SCRB01000098.1 GCA_004299545.1 Rhizobiaceae bacterium | reverse complement strand
CCGGGCGCCAGTTCGTTGACGAGCCGGAAGATCGTCGCGTGGCGCTGCGCCGGGACGAGGCTGCGCACGTCGACAGTGTTGGTGGCGGGTGCCGTGCTGGATGTCATCTGGAATGCTCCCTGGCCGCAGATTGAACGCTTTCGCCCGGCGATGGCGACCTCTTTCGCCGGAATGGGGTTCCGATAGGCCGCCTCGGCCTGCACGCGTTTGTGCCTCCGGGTCGCCCCTGATGACGCGCACAGGCCTTCCGCGGCATTGCGACAGGTTGCCGTCGCAATGCCATCGGTCCGACTGTCCGGCCATCGATCTATCTGTAACCATCGTTCCGCTCGCGGCGGCGCTGGGTACGGGGTCACTGTCTTCGCAAAAACATATATTGTCAATATATCTTTTATGCAGCCTGGCGAACGGGGGAGGAATAGAGGTGTGCAGCGTTGTCGCAGGGTGAGGCGGGTATTTCTTGCAAAAAGATATATATGATTTATATCTTTGTAGTGAGAGGAAGCCTTCGGGCATGGCCGATCGGGCACAGGAGGAAAGGTTGGTTTCTCCCGCACAGCACTACACGATTTTTTTGAACGGCGTCGTCAATGTGATCGGGCCGGGTGACGAACGCGAATGGATGCTTGCGGAATCGCTCGTTCGCGCCGATTATGAGCGCTGCAATCCGGGCGATCGCTTTGATGATCTCAAGAAGCGGGCACGCTTTTCCAAGGAAGATCAAGGTTTGCTGCGTGACTGGATGGCCCTTGCCGCCCGCCGGGCAGCGGAACGGGATGGATCGGGGAAAACCGACCGGACGCCGACAAACGCAACACGGGCAAACGGCAAGCGGAATCGCATCGCCGCATAGAGCCGGGATTTCCGGAGCCAGGACCGGCGATGCCTGTTGGACAAGCGCAAAAGAGTCATTTACGATGCATCATATAATGGCATCCGGCGGAACCGTGTTCCAGCCGCGATGCGACAGCATGACGGCGACAGCATGACGACAATGCGCAGCTTCAAGGAACTTTGGACACCGAACCGCATATGAGACTGACGACACTCTCGGATTACGCCCTTCGGGTCCTGATGTATGCCGCCATCGCGGCCGATGATCGCCTGATCACCATCGAGGAGACGGCGACAGCCTACAACATCTCGCGGGCGCATCTGATGAAGGTCGTCAACATTCTGACCCGCGCCGGCTATCTCAGGGCGGTGCGCGGACGAAGCGGCGGCTTCACGCTGGCGACGCGGCCGGAGGAGATCAATCTGGGTGCCGTCGTGCGTGCGACGGAACCCGACTTCGCGCTCGTCGAATGTTTCGCCACCGGCAATCAATGCCTGATCACGCCATGTTGCCGTTTGCCGAATGTCCTGAACGAGGCGCTGAACGCCTTCGTCGCCACCTTCGACAAATACACGCTCGCGGACCTAGCGCTCGCAAAGCACGATTTTCTGCCGCCGAAAATCCCCAGCAAGGGGAAGCGCGGCCCCGAATTCGCCCTACCGGGGGCGTAAAAGCCGCTTCTTGTAGGCGATCGGGTTCATGTCGCGGACATCGATGCTGATGCTGCCGATTTCAGGGCAGCAGCGCGCCAGCTGCTCACGAAGCAGCACGGAAAGATGTTCTTTCTGCTGGTCGGTCCGGCCCTCCAACAGCGACACCGTGACGTGGATGAAGCTTTCGATATTCCCGGCGAAGCGGAAGCTGTCATAGGCAGTCGCCCGCACCTTGATGTCGTCGGGATTCATGATGCCGGATTCGGCGCCTGCATCGTGGGCAGAGTTCATGACCGCGTTCAGGTCCGCCATTTTCTCGAGCCCGCGCGAGTATTCGATAACGAAGTGCGGCATCGTCATTTCCCGGCATCGTTGTCAGAACAGCGAAAAATATTCGCGCTGCTCCCATTCGGAGATGGTCGTCAGATAACGGTCCCATTCCGACCGCTTGATATGGGTGAGATAGGAAACGAATTCGGCCCCGAACGCCTTCTTGTAGAAGTCGCTTGCCTCGAACCGCTCGATCGCGCCGACGAGGCTGGTCGGCAGGCGCACGGCGTCGCTGGCATAGGGGTTCTCGACGGCATCGAAAGGCGGCTCGAAGCGCCCGCGCCCGTCGA
>SCRB01000998.1 GCA_004299545.1 Rhizobiaceae bacterium | reverse complement strand
GCCGAGGCGATGATATGCACTTCGTTTCGGGAAAACCGCGGATCGCCGGGCTTCGGTGCATCGGCGGCGGGCGAACGGAGATGCGCCAACGCTGCGGGCGGAAGATCAAGTTTGAAGGTTTCGATAATCGCCAGCGCATCTTGACGCGTCGCGCTGTCAGGCACGGTCGGCCCGGATGCGACGAATGCCGGATTGTCGCCCGGAATATCAGAGACGACAAGGGAAACGACGCGCGCCGGCCAAGCCGCCGCCGCAAGCCGTCCGCCCTTGATGGTCGAGAGATGCTTGCGCACCGTGTTCATCGCGGAAATGGGCACGCCGGACGCGAGCAGAGCCTTGTTGACGGCGATTTCGTCGTCCAGCATCAGCCCGTCTGGCGGCGACGGCAACAAGGCCGAACCCCCGCCAGAAACGAGCGCGATGACGAGATCGTCTTCGCCCAGGCCCGAAACCGTCTCCATGAGTTTGCGTGCGGCGGCAAGCCCTGCCTGATCCGGCACCGGATGCGCGGCCTCCAGTATCTTGATGCGCTCGCAGGGAACCGAGAAGCCGTAGCGTGTCACGACCACCCCTTCCAGCGGGCCATCCCAGGCTTTTTCCAGTGCCCGCGCCATTTGGGCCGAGCCTTTGCCGGCCCCGATGACGACGACGCGGCCTTTCGGCTTTTCAGGCAAATGATGGCGAATCGTGCGCTCGGCATCAGCAGCGGCGATCGCGGCGGAGAAAAGGGACGTCAGGAAGGGTTTGGGATCGAGAGGAGCCACGGTGGTTCCGGTTTCAAACGGTCGTCAAAGGGCTCTTCGCTGCCCTCCCCGCCACATAGACTTCCGCTATCGCCCTGTCATCCCCCAGCGTCTGCAAGAGGAACAATTCCTCGGCGAGGGTCTCGATCGTTTCCATGCGAAGCCGCATGACGGATGTGGCTCTCGAATCGAGCACGACGATATCGGCCTCGCTGCCCACCTCCAGCGTCCCGATTCGATCGTCGATCGACAGCGCTTCCGCGTTGCCGCGCGTGATCTGCCAGAAAGAGGCGAGCGGATTGAGCTTTTCGCCGTTCAGGGCAATCACCTTGTAGCCCTCGTCCATGGTGCGCAGCATGGAATAGTTGGTGCCACCGCCGACATCGGTGGCAGAAGCGATCCTGAGCGGCTTTTCCCTCTTCCGATACCGTTGATAATCGAACAGTCCGGACCCGAGGAAAAGATTCGAGGTCGGGCAGAAGACCGCGACCGACCCGCTGTCCGACAACGCGTCCGCCTCGCGTCCGGAAAGATGGATGCAATGACCGAAGAGGCTCTTCGGCCCGAGCAGGCCATAATGGCCGTAGACGTCCGTATAGTCTTTCGACCACGGATAAAGCTCCTGCGTCAGAGCGATCTCCGCATGATTTTCCGAGAGATGCGTCTGCATGTGACAGTCTGGATGCTCGGCGACAAGGGCTCCCGCCATCTCCATCTGCTTCGGCGAAGAGGTGATCGCGAAGCGCGGCGTGACGGCGTAAAGCTGGCGACCTCTGCCGTGCCATTCGGCGATCAGCGCCTTGGTGTCGTCATAACCCGATTGCGGTGTGTCGGTGACGCCGTCACGCCGCGCTTCGCGATCACCTCTTCGCCGAAGCAGATGGAGATGGCGGGAGCCCTTGTCGCCGAG
>SCRB01000997.1 GCA_004299545.1 Rhizobiaceae bacterium | reverse complement strand
GAGATCTGGCGGACCTTCCGCGAGGAATTTTCGCGTCTGTGGGCGACCCGGCGTGGCATCCTCTATCCCAAATCGCTCTACGAGGATCAGGGCGACATGATCGGCTCCCGGCAGGCGCTCGATCACCTGCTTCACGACATCTGGCAGGATATGCTCGGTTTCGCCGGCGTGGAGATCCATCGCCGCATTCTGGGACTGGCGCATAATGCGGAGTTCGAGACGATCGAGGACGAGGAACTGCGCGCCTCATGCGAACGTCCCGCTCTGGCGTTCGGACGCCATCTCGTCGTCAACCGCCGGCGCATGACGAGCATCGATGAGGTCCACGCCGTGGCGAGGCTGATGGCCGGAGAGGCGCCAAGATGAAGGTCGGCGGCAAACACTACACCACCATCTGGCCGAACGCCGACGGCCGTGCCGTCGATGTCATCGACCAGCGCTGGCTGCCGCATGAATTCCGCGTGGCGACGCTTCGCAAGCTTTCGGAGTTCGCGACGGCGATCCGCGAGATGTGGGTGCGCGGTGCGCCGCTGATCGGCGTCACGGCGGCCTATGGCGTCGCATGGCAGATGGCGGAAGACCCTTCGGACGCCGCGCTGGACGATGCCCGGAACGTGCTGCATGCCACGCGTCCGACAGCGATCAATCTGCGCTGGGCCCTCGACCTGATGCGCAACCATTTGCGAAACCTGCCGCCCGAAAAGCGCGCGCAGGCAGCCTATGCGAAGGCGGCCGAGATCGCCCGCCTCGACATCGAGACGAACAAGGCGATCGGCGCCAACGGCCTCGAAATCATCCGCGGAATCGCGGCGGGCAAAAAGCCGGGCGAACCGGTCAACATCCTGACCCATTGCAATGCCGGCTGGCTGGCGACGGTGGATTACGGCACGGCGACCGCGCCGATCTTCCTCGCCGCCGACGCGGGCATTCCCGTCCATGTCTATGTCGATGAGACGCGGCCCAGAAACCAGGGCGCCCATCTGACGGCCTGGGAAATGGTCGCCCATGGCGTGCCGCATACCCTGATCGTCGACAATGCCGGCGGCCACCTGATGCAGGCCGGCCGGGTCGACATGGTTCTGGTAGGGACGGACCGCACGACGGCAAGCGGCGACGTCTGCAACAAGATCGGCACCTATCTGAAGGCGCTCGCGGCGGCCGACAACGCTATTCCCTTCTATGTCGCCCTGCCGACATCGACCATCGACTGGACCATCGCGGACGGTCTCAGGGAAATCCCCATCGAGGAGCGAAACGGCGACGAGGTTTCTCTTGTCTGGGGCAAGACCGCCGACGGGACGATCACACGGGTTCGCATTTCGCCGGAGGAAACCCCGGACGCCAATCCGGCTTTCGACGTGACGCCGGCCCGGCTCGTCACCGCGCTCATCACCGAACGCGGCGTCGTGCCGGCCTCGCGGGAAGGCCTGGCGCCGCTCGCCCCGGAGCGCGGAGCGTGATGACGCCGCGCAGGAAAAGCCGTGGACGATCATGACGCGCACCGACGGCAGATTGCTGTACAAGGAACATTCATCTCCGGAGAATCACGGGCATTGATCAGCAGAACGCGACGTATTGTCGCGGCGCTCGGCGCCTGTCATAGTTCGTCAACCCTGCAGTCCTGCAGGTTTTCCAGGGAGGTAGAAAATGGCAGATTCAAACGGTACGAGCCGGCGCGGTTTTCTCGCAGGCGCATCGCTGGGAGGGGCGGCGGCTCTTTTGGGAGGATTCGGCGTCAGCCCTGCCCTCGCGGCGGAAATGGCGGCGGGCAGATCGGAAAAGCCGCTGAAGGCGGCGTTCTCCAATGCCGGCCTTCAGGCGACCTGGTGCGCGCAAGGCAAGCAGGCCGCCGAATATTGGGGCAAGCTCTTCAACGTCGAGGTCACGTGGTTCGACGGCGAACTCGATGCGGTCAAGCAGCGCGCCGCAGTCGACAACATGGCGTCGCAGAAATGGGATTTTGTCGCGATCCAGGCTTTCGGCATCGGCACGTTGACACAGCCCGTGCAGAAGATGATCGACGCAGGCACTCCCGTCATCGACATGGATACGCTGATCGCGCCGCTCGACCAGATCAAGCTCCACTCCTTCATTGCGCCCGACAATGAATTCATGGGCTCGTCGGTTACACAGGCGCTCGTCAACGCCATCGGCGGCAAGGGCAACATCATCATGACGCAGGGAGCTCTCGGCCATACGGGCGCGCAGGGCCGTACGCGCGGCTTCGAATCGGTCGTCAAGCAGCACCCCGATATCAAGGTCCTCGACACGCAGCCGGCCGACTGGGACGTGTCGAAGACGGCGCGCCTGTGGGAAACCTACCTGACGAAATACCCGAAGATCGATGCCGCCTATTTCCACAATGACGACATGGCGCTCGCCGCCTACAACGTCATGAAGGCGCATAACCGCACCGACATCAAGATCGGCGGTTGCGACGCCATGCCACCGGCCATATCGGCCGTCGCCGACGGCCGCATGTACGCCACCGTCCGCAATCCCTCCTGCCGCATCCATGGCGGCGCGATCGTCGCCGGCGTCGCCGCCGTAACGGCTGGCGAAAAGACCGGCGATGGCGGCATTCCGCAGAATGTCGTGGCGGACGGCCCCGTCGTCACCAAGAACAATGCCGCCGGCATGCTGTGGATGGAAAAGCACTTCCTGATCTGACGCCTTTTCAATCGGGCCACGGCAGATCTGCCGTGGCTCCTCCTCCGGCCGGAAGCAGGAAATGATCGCACCCGAGGAAAATCCCAGCATCGGCACGCGCCTTCGGATGGAGGGCATATCGAAATCCTTCGGCGGGGTCACGGCCTTGCGCGAGGTGGATTTCGAGCTGGGGCCCGGCCAGATCCACGGACTGGTCGGCGAAAACGGCGCCGGCAAATCGACGCTGATGAAGATCATCGCGGGCGTCCACACCATCTATCAGGGACGCATGCTGGTCGAGGGCAAGGAAGTCCGGTTCGGTTCCGCGCGCGACGCGCTCGATGCCGGCATCGGCATGGTCCACCAGGAACTGAGCGTCGTGCCGTACCTCACCGTTGCCGAAAACGTCTATCTCGGCAAGCAGCCGACGCGCATGGGCATGATCGACTGGAAGACGATGGAAAAAGGCGCCAGCGAGCAGCTTCGCAATCTCGGAATCGATGTCAATCCGAGGACGATCATGGGCGACCTGCCGATCGGCCTGCAGCAGCTGATCGAACTGGCGCGCGTGCTCTTTTCCGGCGCGCGCATCGTCATCCTCGACGAGCCCACATCGGCCCTGTCGCCGCCGGAGGTCCGCAAGCTCTTCGAAGTGCTCGAAGGCGTGAGGAAGAGCGGCCGCAGCGTCATCTTCATCTCGCACTTCCTCGACGACATCCTGTCGGTCTCCGACGTGGTGACGGTTTTCCGCAACGGCCGCAGGATCGTCACTGAAAGGAAAGCCAATATCGACAAGACCTGGGTCATCGAACAGATGATCGGGAAGGGCCACGAGGACATCGAAGAGAGCTATACCGGCGCGATCACGCTTTCGAGCGAGCCGACGGGAACCACCGTCCTTGCGGTGCGCGACCTCGCGTTCGGTCGTGCTTTTTCCGAGGTGTCCTTTGAGGCGCGGGCCGGCGAGGTCCTCGGCATATACGGCTTCATGGGATGCGGCCAGATCGAGCTTTCGCGCGTCTTGTTCGGCAAGCTCGCGCCGAACGCGGGCGTCCTCACGGCCAGCGGCGCCAATCTCCGGCTCAAGAACACCGCCGCCGCCCGCCGGGCCGGCATCGCCCTTGTCCCCGAAAGCCGGCGCTCGATGCTGTTCTACCAGGAGCCCGTGTTCAAGAATATCTCGATCAGTTCGCTCGGCCGGATAGCGAAGCTCTGGCTGAAGCCTCGGATCGAAAAATGGATCGCCGAGGAGCAGACGAAGGATCTCAACATCCGCCCGCCCAACGTCGCCAATCTACTCGGCAATCTTTCGGGCGGCAACCAGCAGAAGGTGGCGCTGGCCAAATGGCTCACCTACCGGCCGCGCGTCCTCATCCTCAGCGAGCCGACACGCGGCATGGATGTCGGTGCCAAGGACGATGTCGTCAAGATCGTCCGCAAGCTGCGCGACGAAGGCATGGCGGTCATCGTCATCTCGGCGGAACCGGAAACGGTTCTCGCGCTGGCGGATCGCATCCTGGTGATGAAAAAGGGCCGCATCGTCCACGAATTCGCCAATGAAACAATCAGCAAGGACGGCCTTCTTGAGGTTGCTTGAGAGGATATGCCAATGACCATGCCGGCGCAGCCGTCGCTCAGGAAGCCCGCCATGCGCCGACGGGCTTTCCTTCGCAGCCAGATGCGCAACATCGCACCCTTCGTTACACTTATCGCGCTCGTGGCGTTCTTCTGGGTGGCAAGCCCGTCGTTCGCCACGATGGATAACGTCGCGAACATCCTGACCCAGATATCGGTGGCGGGGATCATGGCGGTCGGCCTGACCTTCGTGATCCTGTGCGCGGAAATCGACCTCTCCTTCGCCGCGATCGCCAATGCCGCCGGCATTGTTGTCGCCTATTTCACCACCCAGGCCTCCTATGTGAACGTCCACAATATCCCGCTTCCCGGCGGCGTGGCGATCGTGCTCGCCATTCTGGCAAGCGCGGTTCTGGGTCTGGTCAACGCCTTCGGCCTGACGGTCATCGGCCTGCCGTCCTTCATCATGACGCTGGCGATGATGCAGATCGCGGCCGGCATCTGCGCGCTCCTCGTACGCGGCCAGATCGTCTATGCCGTACCTGACCTGGTGAAGGAACTGGGGGCAGGCTCGATCGGTGGCGTTCCCTGGATCGTCATCGTCCTCGCCGCGTTCCTGCTCGTCGGCCATATCGTGCTGACCTACACGCGCTTCGGACGCTACGTCTATATGGTCGGCGGCAACCGCGAAGCCGCCGAATATTCGGGCGTCAACGTCAACCGGGTGCTTGCCGCAGTTCTGGTCATCTCCGCTGTCTGCGCCGGCGTCGCCGGCATGCTGGGCGTGGCGCATTTCGGCAGCGCCCAGCAGAACGAATTCGACGGCTATCTCCTCGACGCCATCGCGGCTGTCGTGGTCGGCGGAACGAGCCTCTTCGGCGGCCGTGGCGGCATCGGCAACACGATCATCGGCCTTTTCGTTCTCGGCGTCCTCAATAACGGGCTGGATCACGTCCAGATCGACAGTTTCCTGAAGATCCTCATCCGTGGTCTCATCCTGCTCGCGGCCCTTATCATCAACGTTTACGCGCAAAACCTCAGGAGCGGTTCCGTCCAGGAAGCGGATTGATTCCGTCTTCCTGCGGAAATAACGGGGCTTTCCATTTCTGCAATCGTGCTGCCGCGCCGATCTCCTGGCGGCGCGAGGGGTCGTGGCGTGCACGCGGTTCTTGCTTTCGCATGAAGCCGGAGTATAGTTTTGTATCAAACTATCCCGTGCGACAGAGCTGCGGGAAGTGTGACCCGGGAGGTCGAAAGGGAGGACTCCATGACGTCTATCAAGGGAGTGGGGCGGCGCACCGTCCTCAAGGGAATGGCAGCAGCCGGCACCGTCGGCGCTGCGAACTGGAGCGGGTTCGCCCCGGCGATCGCAGCCTCCAAGCCCGTCAAGATCGGTCTGGTGGCGCCGAAAACAGGCCAGCTTGCGATCTTCTACAAGGAAGTGCCCTTCGTCCTCGAACAGATCAAGAAACATACCGGCGGGCAGGCCGTGATCGGCGGCCGCAAGCGGACCTACGAATTCGTCATCAAGGATTCGCAGTCGAACCCGAACCGCGCCTCGCAGGTCGCGCAGGATCTGATCTTCAACGACCAGGTGGATCTCATGACCACCTTCGCCACCCCCGAAACCGTCAATCCGGTCTCCGATCAGTGCGAGGCGAACGGCATGCCGTGCGTCGCCACAGACTGCCCGCTCGAATCCTATTACAATGGACGCGGCGCGCCGAAGAACGGCTTCGAATGGACCTATTGCTTCTTCTTCAGCCTGCATCAGCAGGCGCCGGCCAGCATCGACGAATGGGACAAGGTCGATACCAACAAGGTGGTCGGCGCGCTGTGGCCGAACGACGACGACGGCCACGCCTATGCCGGCACCTATCCCAAATTCCTGAAGGACAAGGGCTACAAGATCGTCGATCCCGGCCGCTTCGACATGCCGTCGAACTACAATGCCCAGATCGCTGCCTTCAAGGCGGCCAATGTCGAACTCATATCCGCCGTCCTGCCGCCGCCGGAATTCTTCACGTTCTGGAATGCCGCCGCCCAGCAGGGCTTCAAGCCGAAGGTCGCGTGGGTCGGCAAGGCGACCGAATTCCCGCCGGCCGTGACACCGCTCGGCAAGCGCGCCGAAAACCTGTCGATCGAAATCTGGTGGACGCCTGCTTCGCCCTACGTGTCAGGCCTTACCGGCATCAGTTCGAAAGATCTCGCCGCTTCCTACGAAAAGGCAAGCGGCGAGCAATGGTCGATGACGCTCGGCATCCGCCATGCCCTCTTCGAGGCAGCCTTCGAAACGCTGAAGACGACAAAAGACCTCAGCCATGCAGCGGTCCGCGACGCGATCAAGACCATGCAGTACAAGTCGATCGCCGGCCCGATCGACTTCAAGAAGGGCGGCCCGTTCCCCAATACGGCGGAAACGCCGTTGGCCATCGGGCAATGGCGCAAGGGGACGAAATATCCTCTCGATCTTCTGGTGGTCGACAATACGGCGGCACCCGACATCACAATCCAGTCGAAGCCGCAGCCGATCAACTGGGGTTGAGCGGCGGTGGAGGCCGCCGGCGTAACGCCGCCGCTACTTGAACTCGTCGGCGTGTCGCGGCGGTTCGGGGGCCTCAGCGTCATCGATGATCTCGACCTCAGGGTCGAACCGGGTGAGATTGTGGGCATTATCGGCCCGAATGGCGCTGGCAAGACGACCTTGTTCAACGTCATCGGCGGTGTCCTGCCGCCTTCGGGTGGCAAGCTCCTTTTTGCCGGCAACGACATCACGCATATCACCGTCTGGAACCGCTGCCGGATGGGGATCGGGCGGACCTATCAGATCCCCAAGCCCTTTTCGAAGATGAGCGTGTTCGAGAACGTGCTGGCGGCCGCCGTGCATGGCGGCGGGCTGTCGGTGAAGAGCGCCGGCGAGCAGGCGGAAGAGGTGCTGCGGCAGACCGGACTTCTCGGACGGGCCACGCTCAATGCGGAACGGCTGTCGCTTCTCGACCTCAAACGTCTCGAACTCGCCAAGGCGCTGGCGCAGAAGCCTCGCCTGCTTCTGCTCGACGAGATCGCCGGCGGGCTCACCGGCGGCGAATGCGACGTGCTGCTCGACATCGTGCGCAACGTGCATGCGCATGATACGACCGTGATCTGGATCGAACACGTCATACAGGCGTTGCGCAAGATTGCGACCCGCATGGCGGTGCTTTACGGAGGAAACCTCATCGCCGACGGCGCGCCGGACATGGTGCTCGCAAACGATCGGGTGCGCAGCGTCTATCTCGGCGAGGTGACGTAACCGATGGTGGTTGGAGACGCGAGCGGAGCGGGACCGCAACCGCTGCTTTCAGTGCGGCGGCTCAAGGTGTTCCACGGCAAGTTCGAGGCTGTTCACGGCGTCGATATGGATGTCGGCGAAGGCGAGATCGTTTCCATCATCGGCGCCAATGGCGCCGGTAAATCGTCGCTCATGAAAGCGATCATCGGCCAGGTCGACCGGGTCGAAGGCGATATCCGCTTCGACGGCCAAAGCCTGGCCGGCCGGGCGACCGCGGATATAGTCGCCGGCGGGATCGCGCTCATCCCGGAAGGCCGCCGGCTGTTTCCAAGCCTTTCGGTCGAGGAGAACCTGGCGCTCGGCTGGGAGGTCGGCCGAAAGGGCGAGATCACGCTCGACGACGTGTTCGAACTGTTTCCGATATTGCGCGAGCGGCGCCGGCAGAAAGCGCGCGAACTCTCCGGCGGGCAGCAGCAGATGGTCGCGGTCGGCCGCGCGATGCTGTCCAACCCGCGGCTGCTCCTTTGCGACGAGATCAGCCTCGGGCTCGCGCCGACGATCATCAACGACATCTACAAGGTCATCCCGTCCATCCGCGAACGCGGCATCGGCATCATCGTGGTGGATCAGGACATCGGCCGCTCGCTTGCCGTGGCCGACCGCTTCTACTGTATGCTGGAAGGCGATTTCTCGCTGACCGGCCGCCCCCGCGAAACGGACCGGGACACCGTCATGAAACACTATTTCGGTCTCTGAGGCGGCATGTTCAACGGCTTCCTGAACCAGATCGTCCAAGGCATCCTGCATGGCGGGCTTTACGCCATGTTCGCCGTGGGCCTGTCCCTGTCGGTGGGCGTCATGCGGCTGATCAATATCGCGCATGGCGATTTCATCGTTCTTGCCTCTTTCGTGCTCTTTACGCTGTGCACGGCGCTCGGCATCTCGCCCTTCCTCGCTATGTTGATCATCCTGCCGCCAGCGTTCGTCTTCGGCTATCTGATGCAGCACGTGCTGCTGCAAAAGATCGTCGGAAGCAGCAATATCCTGCCGATGATCCTCGTCACCTTCGGGCTGTCGATCATCATCGAGAACGGACTTCTGATCGGTTACGGCCCCAACCCGCGCAAACTCCTGGCAGGCGACCTGCAGATCGCGTCGCTGCAACTCGGCGGCGGCGTCACTGTCGGCCTGTTTCCGCTGATCACGTTCGGCGCAGCGGTCGCCCTGATCTTTCTTCTCGACCTGTTCCTCTATCGCAGCCGGATCGGCGCCAAGATACGCGCCGTCTCCGACGACGTGGACGCCGCGGACCTGATCGGCCTTTCGAGCAAGCGGATCTATGCCATCGCCATGGGCATCGTTGCGATGACGATTGCGATCTCGGCCTGTTTCATGGGCATCCGGACCAATTTCGATCCGTCCTCCGGGCCGACGCAATTGCTGACTGCCTTCGAGGTCGTGGTCATGGGCGGGCTCGGCAGCCTTTGGGGCACGCTCTTCGGCGGCATCATGATCGGCGTCGCGCAGGCGGTCGGCGCGCAGATCGATCTCGCCTGGGAAGTACTGGCCGGGCATCTCCTGTTCCTGCTGGTCCTCGTCGTGCGGCCGCAGGGCCTGTTGCCGAAGGAATAGCCCGCCATGCGTTCCTCTTCGCTGCAAACCAACATCGTGCGGAGCCTGCGGATCCTGCTGCTATTGGGGATAGTCGCGCTCACCTTCGGGCCGCTCTATCTCGACCTTGGCCATTTGCGCTTCTTCACCGAGGTCTTTTCGCTGCTCGTGCTGGCGATGATGTGGAACCTCGTCGCCGGCTATGCGGACATCGTCACCGTGGGACAGCACGCTTTCGTCGGTATCGGCGGCTATGCCTTCTACGCCTTCGCCGCCAAGGCCGATCTGAACGTGACCGAAGCGATGATTGCCGCCGGGCTGCTGTCCCTACTGATTGGCATTCCGATCACGGCGGTGGTGTTCCGGATGCGCGCGGCCTATCTCGCCATCGGCACGTGGGTGGTGGCCGAGGTGTGCACGCTTCTGGCAAGCAAGATTCCCGGCTTCGGGGGCGCAAGCGGGATCACGCTTCCGAGCACTGTCATCCGTGCGGTGGGCGCAAATGTCGAAGCCCGCTTCTCCCACCTTTACTGGATGGCGCTTGCGCTTGCAGTCGTCTGTTTCATCGCGACCGCGCTTCTCCTGCGGTCTCGCCTCGGCGTCGGGCTGATGGCCATGCGCGACAATGAGGAGGCGGCAGGTTCCGTTGGCGTCAACATCGTTGTCTGCCGCATCGTGTGCTTCCTGTGGACGGCGCTTTTCCTCGGACTCGCCGGCGCTCTCCTGACCTTGCAAAACCTGCGCATCCAGCCGCAAGCTTCCTTCAGCCTCATCGACTACACGGTCTACGTGATCTTCGCCGTGGTGATCGGCGGTATCGGCAGCATCGAGGGCTCGATCATCGGCGTCGCCGTCTATATCGGCCTGCGCAGCGCTTTTTCCGATTACGGCAATCTCTATCTGATCTTCCTCGGCGCGGTTTCGATCGCGATCATGCTGGCGGAACCACGTGGCATCTGGGGCCTCGTCCGCCGCTATCTGCCCGAGGACGTCATCCCCGTCTCGCACCGCTACCGTCCGAAAACGGAAGCCACGCCGGCCGAATGAGGAAGTAGCGCACGGCTTCTCAGGCGCTCATGCCCCCGTCGACCATCAGTGTCGAGCCGGTGGTGAAGCTCGACTGGTCCGAGGCGAGATAGAGCGCCGAGCGGGCGATTTCCTCGGGCTCGGCGTGGCGACCGAGAGGAATGATGCCATTGAAGAATTCCGTCCCGTCACGGCCGATGATGCCGCCGAGATCGGCTTCGACGGCACCCTGGAACGCATTGGAAACAGGCCCCGGATGCAGCGTGTTGACGCGGATGCGGCGTGGCGCAAGCTCTTTCGCGAGACATCGCATCAGGCCGACCTGCGCATGCTTGGCGGTGATATAGCCATAAACGCCGGGATCGCCGCGAACCCCCGCAACGCTCGACATGATGACGATGCTGCCGCCATCGTTCATCCGCGGCACCGCCGCCTGGCAAAGCAGGAAGGCACCCTTCACATGGACGCTATAAACAGCGTCGAAAACATCTTCGGG